>DASXXO010000316.1:0-4151 GCA_036503045.1 Caldimonas sp.
CGCCGCGCGCTTCGAGCTGCGCGGAACGCCGCGCATGCACGAGCGGCCGATCGGCGATCTGGTCGACGCGCTGCGCGCGCTCGGCTGCGCAATCGAGTACCTCGAGCGGCCCGGCTTTCCGCCGCTCGTGGTCCGCGCGGCGCGGGCCGCGCTCGCGGTCGACAGGCCGATCGCCGTGCGCGGCGATGTCTCGAGTCAGTTCCTGACCGCGCTGCTGCTCGCGCTGCCGCTGCGCGCCGGGCCGGGCGGGGCGGCAGTCGAAGTGGCCGGCGAGCTGATATCGAAGCCGTACGTCGACATGACGTTGCGCTTGCTCGAGCGCTTCGGTGTGACGGTCGCGCGCGACGGCTGGAAGCGCTTTCAGGTCGCGGCGCCGACCGGCCTGGTCTCGCCGGGCCGCTTCGTCGTCGAGGGCGACGCGTCGTCGGCGTCGTACTTCATCGCCGCCGGAGCGATCGCCGCGACCGACCGGCCGCTCAGGATCGAAGGGGTCGGCAGCGACTCGATCCAGGGCGACATCGCCTTCGTCGACGCGGTGCGCGCGATGGGCGCGACGATCACCGCCGAACCGCACGCGCTTGAGGTCCGGCGCGGCCGCTTCCCGCTGGCGCCGATCGTGCTCGACTGCAACCACATCCCCGATGCGGCGATGACGCTTGCGGCGCTCGCGCTCTTCGCAGGCGGGACGTCGCGGCTCGAGAACATCGCCAGCTGGCGCGTCAAGGAGACCGACCGGCTGGCGGCGATGACCGCCGAGCTGCGCAAGCTCGGCGCGAGCGTCGTCGAAGGCGCGGACAGCCTCGCGATCACGCCACCCGCGCGCTGGCGCGCCGCGGCGATCGAGACCTACGACGACCACCGGATGGCGATGGCGATGTCGCTGGCGGCGTTCAACGGCAGCGTCGGCGCGGCGACGGGAACGCCGGTCCGGATCGCCGACCCGCGCTGCGTCGCCAAGACCTGGCCGGACTACTTCGAAGCGCTGTTCGCGGTCGCATCGACCGCGCGCGCCGACATCCCGGTGCTCGCGATCGACGGCCCGACCGCCTCGGGCAAGGGGACGCTCGCGAGCGCCGTCGCGGCCGAGCTCGGCTACGTGCTGCTCGACTCGGGCGCGGTCTACCGCGCGGCGGCGATCGCGGCGCTGCAGGCCGGCGTCGAGGCCGACGACGAGGCCGCGCTCGAGACGATCGCGCTGGCGATGGACCTGCGCTTCGAAGCCGGCCGCACCTTCCTCGCGGGCGCCGACGTGAGCGACCTGCTGCGCCTCGAGGACGTCGGTGCGCTCGCCTCGCGGATCTCGGCGTGGCCGCGCGTGCGCGCCGCCCTGCTCGGCGTGCAGACGGCGTTTCGCCGCCTGCCCGGCCTGGTCGCGGACGGCCGCGACATGGGAACGGTCGTCTTCCCCGACGCGGCGCTCAAGGTGTTCCTCACCGCCAGCGCCGCCGAACGCGCCGAGCGCCGGTTCAAGCAATTGATTTCAAAGGGGATTTCCGCTAATATCGATAGTCTTCGCGCAGACCTTGAGGCGCGCGACGCGCGCGACATTCAGCGCAGCGCGTCGCCGCTCAAGCCGGCCGAAGATGCGTTCCCCCTGGACAACTCGGCGCTCACGATCGAAGCTTCGGTCGCGGTCGTCCTCGAAGCCTGGGAAGAGCGCCGGCCTTTCGACCGACCGCAGGTCTGAAGGCCGTCCCCGGCGCCGTCGCTTCCCCGCCTCGTGCCTCCTGGCACACCGGAGCGACGGATCCTTTAACTTAAACCCGCGGCCCGTGCCGCATCGAGATCCAAGTCACATGCCTCAAGCTCAAGTCGCCACCTCGTCCGCGCCCGAGTCCTTCGCTGCGATGTTCGAGGACTCGCTCAAGCGCGCCGAGATGCGCAGCGGCGAGGTCATCACCGCCGAAGTGGTCCGCGTCGAGCACAGCTTCGTCGTCGTCAATGCCGGCCTCAAGTCGGAGGCCTATGTTCCGATCGACGAGTTCAAGAACGACCAGGGCGAGCTCGAAGTGCAGCCCGGCGACTTCGTTTCGGTCGCGATCGACGCGGTCGAGAACGGCTACGGCGACACCATCCTGTCGCGCGACAAGGCCAAGCGTCTCGCGTCGTGGCTTTCGCTCGAGAACTCGCTCGAGTCGGGCGAGTTCGTCACCGGTACGGTCAACGGCAAGGTCAAGGGCGGCCTGACCGTGCTCGTCAACGGCATCCGCGCCTTCCTGCCGGGCTCGCTCCTCGACACGCGTCCGGTCAAGGACATGAGCCCGTTCGAGGGCAAGACGATGGAGTTCAAGGTCATCAAGCTCGACCGCAAGCGCAACAACGTCGTGCTGTCGCGCCGCGCCGTCGTCGAGGCTTCGATGGGCGAGGAGCGCGCCAAGCTGATGGAGACGCTGCGCGAAGGCGCGATCGTCCACGGCGTGGTCAAGAACATCACCGAGTACGGCGCGTTCGTCGACTTGGGGGGCATCGACGGCCTGCTCCACATCACCGACATGGCATGGCGGCGCGTCCGCCATCCGAGCGAAGTCGTCCAGGTCGGCCAGGAGCTCGACGCCAAGGTGCTGAAGTTCGACGCCGAGAAGAACCGGGTCTCGCTCGGCATCAAGCAGCTCGGCGACGACCCCTGGCTCGGCGTCTCGCGCCGCTACCCGCAGGGAACGCGCCTGTTCGGCAAGGTCACCAACATCGCAGACTACGGTGCGTTTGTCGAGATCGAGCCTGGCATCGAAGGCCTGGTCCACGTCTCCGAGATGGACTGGACCAACAAGAACGTGGCCCCGTCGAAGATGGTCTCGCTCGGCGAGGAAGTCGAGGTCATGGTGCTCGAGATCGACGAAGAGAAGCGCCGTATCTCGCTCGGCATGAAGCAGTGCAAGCCGAACCCGTGGGAGGAATTCTCCTCGACGGTGCAGCGCGGCGACCGCGTCAAGGGTCCGGTCAAATCGATCACCGACTTCGGCGTGTTCGTCGGCCTCGCCGCGGGCATCGACGGCCTGGTGCACCTCTCGGACCTCTCCTGGAACGAGCCCGGCGAGGTCGCCGTGCGCAACTACAAGAAGGGCCAGGAGGTCGAGGCGATCGTCCTCGCCGTCGACGTCGACCGCGAGCGGATCTCGCTCGGCATCAAGCAGCTCGACAGCGATCCGTTCACGAGCTTCACCGCAGTCAATGACCGCGGCGCGACCGTGACCGGCAAGGTCGTCTCGGTCGACCCGCGCGGCGCCGAGGTGCAGCTGAGCGGCGACGTCACCGGCTATCTGCGTGCCTCCGAGATCAGCCGCGACCGCGTCGAGGACGCGAGGAACGTGCTGAAGGAAGGCGACGAGGTGAGTGCGATCATCATCAACGTCGATCGCAAGGCGCGTTCGATCCAGCTCTCGATCAAGGCCAAGGACAACGCCGACAACCAGGAAGCGATGCAGCGGCTGGCGCAGACCAACGAGCGCGAGAACGCGGGCACGACCAGCCTCGGCGCGCTGCTCAGGGCCAAGCTCGACAACAAGAGCGAGTAACCGGAGGGCGGTCGCGCATGACGCGTTCCGACCTCGTGGTCCAGCTGGCCGAGCGGTTCGGCCAGCTGACCCATCGCGACACCGAGTTCGCCGTCAAGACGATCCTCGACGCGATGGCGGCGGCGCTCGCCAAGGGCCACCGGATCGAGATCCGCGGCTTCGGCAGCTTCTCGATCAATCGGCGGCCGCCGCGCGTCGGCCGCAATCCCCGCTCGGGAGAGCAGGTCGTGATCTCGGAAAAGCTCGTGCCGCACTTCAAGCCCGGCAAGGCGCTGCGCGAGGCGGTCGATGCCCGTGTCGGCGCGCTGCGCGCCGCGCCCGCCGAGGCCGAGTCCAGAGCCGCGGCCGACGCCGAAGGTGCCGGCGCGAGCGAGAGCTGACGCTGCGGCGACGACGATGAGAGTGATCGTCTGGTTCGTCCGCATCGCCGTCTTCTTCACCCTGTTCGCCTTCGCCCTCAACAATCAGCACGAAGGTCAGGTGCGATGGTTCTTCGGCGCCGAGTGGCACGCGCCGATGGTGTTCATCGTGCTCGCGGCGTTCGCGTTCGGTTGCGCGTTCGGCGTGTTCGCGATGGTGCCGAGCTGGTGGCGGCATCGCCGCGTCGCCCGCAAGCACGCGCCGGTGATCGAGGCCCGC
>DASXXO010000317.1:0-13595 GCA_036503045.1 Caldimonas sp.
CGTACCGCGACCTGCTCGAGTTCTACTTCCAGATCCACGACCCGACCACGAGGAACCGCCAAGGCAACGACGTCGGCCTGAGCTATCGCTCAGCGATCTACTACGTCAACGACGAGCAGCGTCAGGTTGCCGAGGACACCATCGCCGACGTTGACGCGTCCGGGCTGTGGCCAGGCAAGGTCGTCACCGAGGTCGAGCCGGCCGGTCCGTTCTGGGAGGCCGAGCCCGAGCACCAGGACTATCTCGAGCGCTTGCCGAACGGCTACACCTGCCATTACGTGCGTCCCGGATGGCGTCTGCCGGCCCGCGAGAAGCATGCCGCTGAGCGATGAGCAGTGGGCGGCGCTCGCGCGCGACTTCCGCGGCGCGGCCGCCCGCTTCGCCCCGGAGTGGACCGACGCGAACACGGGCGACCCGGGCACCACCGTCCTGGAGCTGCTCGCGTACGCGCTCGACGACCTCGTCGCTCGCACCGGTGCGGCGACGCCGCACGACGGACGCAGGATTGCCGAGGAGGTCGGGCGTCGCGCGGCGGCGCTGGCTGCGGCATGGGGCAGCGAGCGCGCAGGCGACGCCTGTGGCGGCGGATTGCGCCGCGCCAGCTACTTCTCCGGCAAGCTCCTCGACGCCGACGATCTCCGTGCCGAACAGGGCTATCTGCTCGACCGGCTGAGCCGCCGCAACCGGTTGCTGTACGGCGCCGGCGTCGTCGACGGCCTCGCGGTTGCCGTCGCGGACGGAGGTGACGGACCGCACGTCGTGGTCGCACCGGGACTCGCGTTCGATCCGCGCGGGCGCGAGATCTTCGTCGATGCGTGCTGCCGCGTGGCGCTGCCGGCCGCGGACGACGTGCTGCTCGTGCAGCTCGCGTATCGCGAGCGACCGTGCCGGCGCGTTCCGGCGCTGACGGGCGATTCCGGCATCGGCGCCGACCGGGCGGAGCCCACGCGGATCGCCGAGACCTTCGAGGCGATCCTCGGGCCTGCGCCGGTCGCCGACGCGGTGAGCGTCGCGCGTGTCCGCCGCACGCGCGGCCGCTGGCGCGTCGATCGCTCGTTCAAGGCGCAGGGCGTCCGCCGCTAGCGTCGATTCCGCCGCAGCCGAGCCGCGCGACGTGATCGTCCACCTCATCGACGGCACCTACGAGCTGTTTCGCCACTTCTACGTCCTGCGCCGCTTCACCAAGGGCAAGGACCGGCCGCTCGGCGCGGTGGTCGGCGTGCTGCAGTCGCTGCTGCAGATCCTCGAGCAAGGCGAGACGCACCTCGGCGTCGCCACCGACCATGTGATCGAATCGTTCCGCAACGAGCTCTGGCCCGGCTACAAGACCTCGGCCGGCGTCGAGCCGGCGCTGTACGCCCAGTTCCATCCGCTCGAGGAAGCCGTCGCCGCGCTGGGGGTGGTCGTCTGGCCGATGGTCGAGCTTGAGGCCGACGACGCCCTCGCCTCGGCAGCGTGCATCGCGCGCGATGATCCGGCGGTGGAGAAGGTCTGCCTCTGGACGCCCGACAAGGACCTCGCGCAGTGCGTCGTCGGCGCCCGGGTCGTGCAGGTCGACCGCAGAGGCAAGACAGTGCGCGACGCCGCCGGCGTGCGCGCCAAGTTCGGCGTCGCGCCGGAACTGATTCCCGACTGGCTGGCGCTGGTCGGCGACGTCGCCGACGGCTATCCGGGCATCGATGGCATCGGCGCCGTGGGCGCCGCGCGGCTGCTCAACCGGCACGGGCCCATCGAGTCGTTCCCGCCCGAAGTGCTCGGCGCGCGCATGGAGCAGGCGCTGCTGTTCAAGCGCCTCGCGACGCTGCGCAGCGACGCGAAGCTGTTCCGCCGCGCGGAGGCGCTGCGCTGGCGCGGGCCGACGCCGGCGTTCGCGGCATGGGCCGAGCGTGCCGGCGCGCCGCGGCTGCTCGAGCGCAGCGTCGCTGCCAGCGAGCGTCCGGCGCGACCCTGAATCAGCGCCGGCGCGAGCGGAGCCAGTCGACGCCGCCGACCACGAGGATCAGGATGCCCGCGCTCCAGACGGGGATCTGCAAGGCGTCGGATTGCAGGCGCGATGCGAACGACAGGCCACGAAAGAAGAACAAACCGCCCACGGTCCGGAGCATGCCGATCGCGAGGATGACCTGGATGCGGAATCGCTGGTCCATCGGTGGCGCCGGCGTCGCGGCGTCGGCAGCCGGAGGTGCCCCGCCGGCGCCATGCGACACGACAGCGTTGAGTTGCGCGGCGAAAGTCTCGAACGCGTCGGATTGCGCCGGCGTGGCTCTCCAGAGCGGGATCGCCTCGCCGTCGGTCGTCTCGATGCAGAGCGAGCGCATCCGTTCGCCCGACGGCGTAAACGCGAAGCGGCGGATGCCGAGGAAGGGGGACGTTGCGCCGGCCCACGCGAACCGTTCGCACGGCTCGGTCCACCTCGGCGAAGACGCGCAATCCGGGCACGAGGTAGAGGACGATCGCACCCAGCAGCGCGAGCACACCGACCACCGCCACGAGCCCTGCCGCTGCGATGACGAAGATGCCGAGTGCGCGGACGCCGTCGGCCGCGGAGCGCATGACCGCGCCGGCAGCGTAGAAAGCCGCCGCGACGAGCGCGAGCGCGACGACGATCGCGCCCGACGGGCTCTTACGAAACTCGAGCCGATCGCCGTCCTCGACGATCTCGCGGTCGAACGCCTTCAGGATCGTCCTCTGCATCGCAAGATGGTCTTCAGGTCTCACGCGCTCGGATCGATCAGCACCTTCGACGCGGTCGCGCGCCGGCCGTATTCGGCGATCGCGTCCGCCCGTAGCGCACCGGCGAGCGAGACGGTGCGCGTGTAGTGGCTCGCGAAGGTCGTCTTCAGCTCTGCGGCGACACGCGCCTTGAGCGGCTGCGCGGCGTCGGCGCCGATGCGCTGCAGGAACGGAAACAGCAGCCAGCCGCCCATTGCCCACGACATGCCGAAATTGCGCACGAACTCGGTCGGGCCGGTGTCGAGGCCGCCGTAGATGTAGACCTGCTTCAGCGTCGTCGAGCCGTAGCGGCTGTACTCCTTGGCGCCGCGGGTGAGCGCGGCTTCCATCGCGCCGAGGATCTGGCCGGCGAGCCGGCCGCCGCCGATCGCGTCGAACGCGAGCGTCGCGCCGGTGGCGACGAGCGCCTGCGTGAGCTCCTCGAGGAACGCCGGCGACGCCGTGCTGACGACGTGGCGCGCGCCCTGCTCGCGCAGCAGCGCGGCCTGCTCGGACTTGCGCACGACGTTGACGAGGCCGATGCCGTCGGCGACGCAGATGCGATTGAGCATCTGCCCGAGGTTCGACGCCGCTGCCGTGTGCACCAGCGCCTTGTGTCCCTCGCGGCGCATCGTCTCGGTCATGCCGAGCGCGCTGAGCGGGTTGACGAACGACGACGCGCCTTCGGCGGCGCTCGTTCCGGGCGGTAGCGCCAGGCAAAGATCGACCTTGACGGTGCGGAACTGCGAGTACATCGCGCCGCCGAGGGCCGCGACCGTCCGGCCGAGCAGCGCCTGTGCCGCGCCGCCACCGCCGGCCGCGAGCACCGTACCGGCGCCTTCGTTGCCGACCGGCATCGACTGACCGAGCCGGCCGGCCATCGACTTCATCGCCGCCTCAGGAATGCGCGCGCTCGCGACCGTTCGCTCGCCGCTGCCGCGCACCGCAAGCGTCGACAGGTCGGCCGGGCCGAACAGGAGGCCGATGTCCGACGGGTTGATCGGGGTCGCCTCGACGCGCACGACGACCTCGTCGGCTTGCGGCGCGGACGTGGGCACGCGCACGAGCGAGAGCTCGAGCTCGCCGTTCTCCTTGACGAGCGAGCGGAGCTGCAGTCCGTCCGCGGGCACGCTGGTGTTCATGTCGTTCGCCTTTCCCAAGCAATGGCGAAAGCTACCACCCCGGACGCGGCGCGGCGCGGCGCGGCAGCGTCAGGCGAGCGCGCGCGCGAACGACTCGAGCTGGTCGATGCAGGTGTTCCAGCCCTGGAAGAAGCCCATCTCCTCGTGCCGCTCCCTGGTCGCCGCGTCGGGGTGCGTCACGATCGCGACGTAGCGCGTGCCGTCGCCCTCGTCGGCCATCGTCACGATCGCGGTCATCGCGAGCCACGGCGTCGCCGGACGCCAGCCGCCGGTCAGCATCGACGTGAAGGCGATCCTCTGCTGCGCGGCGAGCTCGAGAAAGCAGCCCGGGTTGTCGCTGGTGCCGCCGTCGGGGCCCTGCATGAAGGTGTGGAACGCGCCGCCGGGGCGCAGCTCGAACGCGCGCACCTCGGTGGTCCACGGCTTCGGGCACCACCACTCCTTCAGCAGGTCGGGGTCGGCCCACGCCTTCCACAGCTTGGTGCGCGGCGCGCGTACGAGCCGGGAGATGACGAGATCTTGCGAGTCAACGGTTGCCACGGTCGAGGTCCTCCTGATGAAGCCGTTCGACGAATGCCGACATGCGGTCGGCGCGCGCTTCCCATGTCGCACGCTGCTGCCCGAGCCACTGCTCGGCGCGCGAGAGCGCCTTCGGCCGGAGCTCGCACGTGCGCACGCGGCCGACCTTGCGCGAGCGGATCACGCCGCTCTGCTCGAGCACCGACAGGTGCTTCATAAACGACGGCAGCGCCATCGGGAACGGAGCGGCGAGCGCCGACACCGAGGCCGGCCCGCGCCCGAGCGCCCCGACGATCGCGCGGCGCGTCGGGTCGGCGAGGGCAGCGAAGACGTCGCCGAGCTGGGCCGATTGGTTAGCCATATGGCTTAGTATAAAGTGGCGGGGTTGCCCCCGTAAAGACCCTCGGCGCGCCGTGACAGCGCGCCTGCGCGGGCGGTCGCGTTGCGACCAGACGTGGTAACTTGCTCCTCGCCAAGTCGGCGCACTGATCCGACCCTGCCGATCTGATGCCCCAGCCCGCGAGCGACCTGCCCATCACCCTCCGCTCAAGCCCCACCTGGTGGCAGCGCCTGGTGCCCGAAATCGGCGCGTCGGAGCTCGAGGACCCGCCGCTGCGCGCCGAGCTGTACAGCGCCGACCAGATGGCGGCGCACGGCGAGCGCCTGGCGCGAACGCATGTCCTGAGCGATGCGCCTCTGCCCGACCGGCTGCTCGCCCGGCTCGCCGACAACGAGCGCGTGCTGATCGGCGTCGCCAAGCAGCTCGCCATCGCCGCTGACGCCGAGCGCCGCCATACGCCTGCGGCCGAATGGCTGCTCGACAACTTCTACCTGATCGAGGAAGAGGTGCGGACGGCGCGGCGCCACCTGCCGCGCGGCTACAGCCGCAAGCTTCCGCGCCTGGCGCTCGCCGCCGCCAACGGCGGCGGCGCCGGGCTGCCACGCGTCTACGACCTCGCGCTGCAGGCGATCGCACACGGCGACGGCCAGGTCGGCCGCGGCACGCTGACCCGCTTCGTGGCCGCCTACCAGTCGGTGCAGCCGCTCCGCCTCGGCGAGCTGTGGGCGTTTCCGATCATGCTGCGCCTGGCGCTGATCGAGAACCTGCGCCGCGTTGCCGTGCGCGTCGACGTCGCGCACATCGAGCGCGGCACCGCCGGCGTCTGGGCCGACAGCATGGTCGCAGTCGCCGAGAGCTCGCCGAGCGACCTGATCCTCGTCATCGCCGACATGGCGCGCTCGGGCCCGTCGCTCACCAACGCGTTCGTCGCCGAGTTCGCGCGCCGGCTGCAAGGCCGCGGCGCGGCCCTCATGCTGGCGCTGAACTGGATCGAGCAGCGCCTCGGAGAGAGCGGCCAGACGATCGAGCAGCTGGTGCAGCTCGAAGCGCGCCAGCAGGCCGCCAACCAGGTCTCGGTGAGCAACAGCATCGGCAGCCTGCGCCTGCTCGGGGCGATGAACTGGCGCGATTTCGTCGAGTCGCTGAGCAGCGTCGAGCAGACGCTGCGCGCCGACCCGGCCGCGGCCTATCCGGCGATGGACTTCGGCACGCGCGACCACTATCGCCACGTCGTCGAGGAGATCGCCGAGCTCAGCCCGCGGAGCGAAACCGAGGTCGCGCGCGAGGCGGTGGCGCTCGCATCCGCCGCCGCGACGAAGAGCGACGCCGGATCGGGCGGCGACGCGCGCCAGGCGCACGTCGGCTTCTATTTCCTCGGCGCGGGGCGCGCCCGGCTCGAACGCGCGGTCGACGCGAAGCTGCCGAGATCGGCCGCGGCGGCGCGCTGGGCGCGCGCGCACGCCCTGCCGCTCTACGCGGGCAGCATCGGCGCGCTCACGCTCGTCCTCGGCGCGCGCCTGATGTTGGAGGTGCACGGCGAAATCGCCTGGCCGTGGTGGGGCGAAGCGCTGTTCGCGCTCGGCCTCGTGCTCGCGACCAGCCAGCTCGCCGTCTCGCTCGCCAACTGGATCGTCACGCTGTTCGTCCAGCCGCAGCCGCTGCCGCGCATGGACTACAGCAACGGCATCGCCACCGAGTCGCGCACGCTGGTCGCCGTGCCGACCATGCTCGGCAGCGCCGAGTCGATCGAATCGCTCGCCGAGGCGCTCGAGGTGCGCTTCCTCGCCAACCGCGACGCGCAGCTGCGCTACGGCCTGCTGACCGACTTCCACGATGCCGCCGCGGAGCACATGGAAGGCGACGCGGCGCTGGTCGACTTCGCCGCTGCGCGCATCGCTGCGCTGAACGAGAAGTACGCGCGCAGGTTCGGCGGCGACGCCTTCTTCCTGTTCCACCGGCCGCGCCGCTGGAACGCGCGCGAGCGCGTGTGGATGGGCTACGAGCGCAAGCGCGGCAAGCTCGGCGACCTCAACGCACTGCTGCGCGGTAGCGCCGATGTCGGCGAGCGCTTCTCGCGCATCGTCGGCGACCCCGAGGCGCTCGGCGGCGTGCGCTACGTGATCACGCTCGATTCCGACACCCAGCTGCCGCGCGATGCGGCGGCGACGATCGTCGCGACGATGGCGCACCCGCTCAACCGGCCGCGCTTTGGCAGCGGCATCCGGCGTGATCTCGTCGTCGAGGGCTACGGCATCCTGCAGCCGCGCGTCGGCCTCAGCCTGCCGAGCACCAACCGCTCGGGCTACGCGCGGCTGTACGGCGGCGAGCCGGGGATTGACCCGTACACGCGCGCCGTCTCCGACGTCTACCAGGACCTGTTCGGCGAGGGTTCGTTCATCGGCAAGGGGATCTACGACGTCGACGCGTTCGAGCGCGCGCTGCGCGACCGCTTGCCCGAGAACCGCATCCTCAGCCACGACCTGCTCGAAGGCTGCCACGCGCGCTCGGGGCTGGTGAGCGATGTCCAGCTGCTCGAGGAATCGCCGACGCGCTACAGCATCGACGTCGCGCGCCGCCAGCGCTGGATCCGCGGCGACTGGCAGCTGATCGGGTGGCTGCGCCGGCGCGTGCGCGCACTGCCGGGCGCGCCGCGCAATCCGCTCTCGCTGCTCTCGCGCGCCAAGATCTTCGACAACCTGCGCCGGAGCCTGGCGCCGGCGGCGACGGTCACGACGATCCTCGCGGCGTGGTGGCTGCTGCCGCCGTCGCCGGTGTGGGTCGTGTTCGTGCTCGCGATCATCGGCGGCGTGCCGGCGACGGCGCTCCTGATTGACAACTTGCGCCGTCCGCTCGAGCCCGCCGGCAGCGGCGAGCCGAAGGTCGCAGCGCCGGCGAGCCGCCAGGCGCAGAACCTGCTGCTGCAGGTCGCGCAGTCGCTCGCCTGCCTGCCGCACGAGGCCGCGTACAGCCTGTCGGCGATCGGCCGCACGCTCTGGCGCATCGTCGTCAGCAAGCGCAGGTTGCTCGAGTGGCGGCCATCTGCCGACGTGCGCATCGCCGCCGCCCCGGGCACGATCGCCGACCTCGTGCACACCGCGCGCACGATGGCGATCGCCCCGCTGCTCGCGCTCGCCTGCGGCGCCGGGCTGGCGCTGCTGCGGCCCGCGGCGCTGCCGTTCGCGCTGCCGGTGCTGATGCTCTGGCTGTTCTCGCCGCTCCTCGTCTGGTGGATCGATCTGCCGCTGGTGCGCAGGACGCTCGCGCTGAGTGTCGTGCAGACCGTCTTCCTGCGCCGCCTGGCGCGCCGCACCTGGGCGTTCTTCGACGCGCATGTCGGCGAGGCCGATCGCCACCTGCCGCCCGACAACCTGCAGGAGCATCCGGTCGCGCGCATCGCCCATCGCACGTCGCCGACCAACATGGGCTTCGCCCTGCTCGCCGCGCTCGCCGCGCGCGGCTTCGGCTATCTCACGACGCGCGCCCTGCTGGCGCGCCTCGACGCGCAGCTGCAGACGATGGAGTCGATGGAGCGTCATCGCGGCCACTACTTCAACTGGTACGACACCGAGACGCTGCAGCCGCTGCGGCCACGCTACGTGTCGACGGTCGACAGCGGCAACCTCGCGGGCCAGCTCCTGACGCTGCGCGCCGGGCTGCTCGCGCTCGCCGACGCGCCGCTCGTCGACGCGTCCTGGCTCGAAGGCGTGCACGACACGCTCGGCGTGCTGCGCGAGTCGCTCGACACCCGTGTCCACGCGGCGCAGCGGCGCAGCATCGCGAGCGCGCTCGCCTTCCTCGACGACGCGGTCGCGCGTCTGCGCGCGCTACCGCCGCTCACGCTCGCGCAATGGCGCAGCGCGCTGCGCTCGTTGCAGAGCGGCTCCAACGACCTGCTCGCCGCGCTCGGCGCAGCGCCCGCCGCGGTCGCGGGGAGCGCGCCCGCCGCAACGACGGCCGCCGCGACGCCGGTCGTCGCGTCTGCCCTGCCAGCGGACATCGCCGTCGACGACGAGCCCGCCGCCATGATCGAGGTCCCCGCCGACGACGCGATCTACTGGGCCGGCGCGCTGCTGCGCGACACGGGCGCGTTCGTCGACGAGCTCGACGCGCTGCTGCCGGAAGGCGAGGCCGGGCCGACGTCGTCGCTGCCGACCCTGCGCCAGCTCGCCGGCCGCGCCGCCCCCGGCTCTACCGGCGGCGACGCTGCGCGCGCAGCGCTCGCCTCGCTCGAGAGCGTCGCCGAGCGCACCGGCACGCTCGCCGAGATGGACCAGAGCTTCCTCTACGACGCGTCGCGCCACCTGATGACGATCGGCTACAACGTCGACGAGCGTCGCGCCGATGCCGGCTACTACGACCTGCTCGCGTCGGAGGCGCGGCTCGGCGTCTTCGTGGCGATCGCGCAGGCCCGGCTGCCGCAGGAGAGCTGGTTCGCGCTCGGCCGCCTGCTCACGTCGGCCGCCGGCGAGCCGGTGCTGCTCTCGTGGAGCGGCTCGATGTTCGAGTACCTGATGCCGATGCTGCTGATGCCAAGCTATCCGCACACCCTGCTCGACCAGACGTGCCGCGGCGCGGTGCAGCGGCAAATCGAATGGGGCAAGGAGCGCGGCGTGCCGTGGGGCGTCTCGGAGTCCGGCTACAACGCGACCGACACCGCGCTCAACTACCAGTACCGCGCGTTCGGCGTTCCCGGCCTCGGCCTCAAGCGCGGCCTCGCCGAAGACCTCGTCATCGCCCCGTACGCGACGATGATGGCGCTGATGGTCGCGCCCGAGGAGGCGTACGACAACCTGCGGCGGCTCGCCGCCGAAGGGGTCGCCGGCCGCTACGGCTTCTATGAGGCGGTCGACTACACCGCATCGCGCCTGCCGCGCGGCCAGAGCCGCGCCGTCGTCCGCTCGTTCATGGCGCACCACCAGGGAATGGGACTGCTCGCGCTCGCGCACCTCCTGCTCGACCGGCCGATGCAGCGCCATTTCGAGGCCGACCCGCGCCTGCAGGCGACGCTGCTGCTGCTGCAGGAGCGCGTGCCGCGCGTCACCGTCTTCCAGCCCGACATCGACGAACGCGCCGGCCGGATCAGCACGGTCGAAGGCGAGCAGCCGGCGGTGCGCGTCATCACCGAGCTCGACGCGCCGACGCCCGAGGTGCAGCTGCTGTCGAACGGCCGCTACCACGTGATGGTGAGCGATGCAGGCGGCGGCTACAGCCGCTGGAAGGATCTTGCAGTCTCGCGCTGGCATGAGGATGGGACGATCGACGGCTGGGGCAGCTTCTGCTATCTGCGCGACCTGCCGAGCGGCATCTTCTGGTCGACGGCGCACCAGCCGACCAGGAAGCGCGCGTCGCGCTACGAGGCGATCTTCTCGGTCGGCCGCGCCGAGTTCCGGCGCCGCGACGAGGGCATCGACACGCACACCGAGATCGTCGTCTCGCCCGAGGACGACATCGAGCTCAGGCGTCTTCGCATCACCAACAGCAGCCGCGCGCGCCGCACGATCGAGGTGACGAGCTACACCGAAGTCGTCCTCGCGCCGGCGATCGCCGACGCGCTGCACCCCGCGTTCAACAAGCTCTTCGTGCAGACCGAGATCCTCGAGCGGCCGGCGACGATCCTGTGCACGCGCCGGCGCCGCGCGCCCGGGGACGCGACGCCGTGGATGTTCCAGCTGATGGCGGTGCACGGCGCGCGCGGCGGCGCCGGCGAGGCGCGCGCCAGCGCGATCTCGCACGAGACCGATCGCGCACGCTTCCTCGGTCGCGGCCGCAGCGTCGAGCTGCCGCAGGCGCTGATCGAGCAGGGGCCGCTGTCGAACACCGTCGGCTCGGTGCTCGACCCGATCGCCGCGAGCCGCTGCGTGCTGACGATCGACCCCGACCAGACCGTCACTGTCGATCTCGTCTACGGCATGGCCGAGACGCGCGATGCGTGCGTCGCGATGGCGGGCAAGTACCAGGACCGGCGCCTCGCCGACCGCGTCTTCGAGCTCGCCTGGACGCACGGGCACGTCGTGCTGCGCCAGCTCGACGCGAGCGAGGCCGACGCGCAGCTCTACGGGCGGCTCGCCGGCGCGGTGATCCATGCCAACGCCGCGCTGCGCGCCGACGCCAGCGTGCTGATGCGCAACCGCCGCGGCCAGTCGGGACTGTGGGGCTACGCGATCTCGGGCGACCTGCCGATCGTGCTGCTGGAAATCGGCAGCGCCGACAGCATCGGGCTCGTACGCCAGCTCGTCCAGGCGCACGCGTGGTGGCGCCTCAAGGGCCTGGCCGTCGACCTCGTGATCTGGAACGAGGAGCACGACGTCTACCGGCAGCGCCTGCAGGAGCAGATCATGGGCCTCGTCGTCGGCAGCAGCGGCGCGCAGATCGTCGACCGGCCGGGCGGCATCTTCGTGCGCCACGTCGAACAGGTCGCTCCCGAGGACCGCACGCTGCTGCAGTCGGTCGCGCGCGCGGTGTTCAGCGACACGCGCGGCACGCTCGCCGAGCAGGTGCTGCGCCGGCCGCTGCGCGAGCGGCGCCCGGCGCCGTTCGTCGCGACGCGCGCGCCCGAGCCGCGCGTCAAGGCGGCCGCGCGCTCGTCGCGCGACAACGGCGACGCCATGTCGGCCAGCCTGCGGAGGGACGCGCTCCGGCTGCAGCTCGAAAACGGCACCGGCGGCTTCGCGCACGGCGGGCGCGAGTATGTCGTCGCGCCGCCGGCCGGCGAGCGGCCGCCCGCGCCGTGGATCAACGTGCTGGCCAATCCGCGCTTCGGCAGCATCGTCTCGGAAGCGGGAAGCGCCTACACCTGGTGCGAGAACGCGCACGAGCTGCGCCTCACGCCATGGCACAACGACCCGATCGGCGACGCGTCGGGCGAAGCGATCTACCTGCGCGACGAGGAGACCGGCCAGTTCTGGTCGCCGACCTCGCTGCCGTGCCCGACCTTCGGCGAATCCGCGGCTCCGTTCGTTGCCCGCCACGGCTTCGGCCACACGGTGTTCGAGCACACCGCGCACGGCATCGTCTCGCAGCTCGAGGTCTTCGTCGCGCTGGATGCGGCGGTGAAGTTCTCGATCCTGCGCCTGACGAACGCGTCGGGCCGGCCGCGCAGGCTCAGCGTCACCGGCTACGTCGAATGGGTGCTCGGCGACCTGCGCGCGAAGACCGCGCCGCACATCATCACCCAGGTCGCGAGCGAAACCGGCGCGCTGTACGCCCGCAATCCCTACAGCAACGACTACGCCGACTGGCTCGGCTTCTTCGACGCCGACAACACGCAGCTCGAGGCCGGCAGCTTCACCTGTGACCGCGCCGAATTCATCGGCAGGAACGGGTCGCTGCGCCAGCCGACGGCGCTCGCGCGCACGCGCCTTTCGGGCCGCTACGGCGCGGCGCTCGACCCGTGCGCCGCGATCCAGATGCCGCTCGGCCTGGCCGATGGCGACTCGATGCAGGTGATCTTCCGGCTCGGCATGGGCCGCAGCCTCGACGAGGCCGACGAGCTCGTGCAGCGCTTCCGTGGCGCCGCCGCCGCCGAGCAGGCGCTCGCCGCCGTACGTGCGCACTGGCAGCAGACGCTCGGCGTGGTGCAGGTGCGCACGCCCGAGCCGGCGCTCGACGTGCTCGTCAACGGCTGGCTGCTCTACCAGACGATCGCCTGCCGGATCTGGGCGCGCAGCGGCTTTTACCAGTCGGGCGGAGCGTTCGGCTTCCGCGACCAGTTGCAGGACGCGATGGCGCTCGTTCACGCCAGGCCCGAGATGTTGCGCGACCAGCTGCTGCTGTGCGCGAGCCGCCAGTTCCCCGAGGGCGACGTCCAGCACTGGTGGCATCCGCCGCAGGGCCGCGGCGTGCGCACCCGGATCTCCGACGACTATCTGTGGCTGCCGCTCGCGCTCGCGCGCTACGTCGAGGCGACCGGCGACCTGGCGCCGCTCTCGGTCGACGTGCCTTACCTCTCCGGGCGTTCGGTCGCGCCGCACGACGAGTCTTACTACGACATGCCCGGGCCGTCGCACGAGTCGTCGACGCTCTACGAGCACGCGCTGCGCGCCGTCACGCACGGCCTGCGCTTCGGCGCCCACGGTCTGCCGCTGATGGGCGCCGGTGACTGGAACGACGGCATGAACCTGGTCGGGCACGGCGGGCGCGGCGAGAGCGTTTGGCTCGGCTTCTTCCTGTGCGACGTCCTCGAGCGCTTCGGCGCGCTCGCCGCGCGCCACGGCGACGGCGCGACCGCGGCGCGCTGCGCGAGCGAGCGCGCCAAGCTGAAGACGAACCTGGGGGCCCACGCGTGGGACGGCGCGTGGTACCGGCGCGCGTACTTCGACGACGGCGCGGCGCTCGGCTCGGCGCGCAACGCCGAGTGCCAGATCGACTCGATCGCGCAGAGCTGGTCGGTGCTGTCGGGCATCGCCGATCCGGCGCGCGCGCGCCAGGCGATGGACTCGCTCCACGCCCGTCTCGTGCGCACCGACGCGCAGCTCGTCCAGCTGCTCGACCCGCCGTTCGACCAGCGCGGGCCGAACCCGGGCTACATCGCCGGCTACGTCCCCGGCGTGCGCGAGAACGGCGGCCAGTACACGCACGGCGCGATCTGGGCGGCGATGGCGTTCGCCGCGCTCGACGACCGCGAGCGCGCGTGGGAGCTGCTCGACATGATCAACCCGGTGCGCCACGGCGGCAGCGCCGAAGGCGTCGCGCGCTACAAGGTCGAGCCTTACGTGATGTCGGCCGACGTCTACAGCGTCGCTCCGCACACCGGCCGCGGCGGCTGGAGCTGGTACACCGGATCGGCGGGCTGGATGTACCGCCTCGTGGTCGAGTCGCTGCTCGGCATTGCAATCGTCAGCACCGAGGCAGGCGCACGCCTCGTGTTGAAGCCCTGCCTTCCG
>DASXXO010000318.1:0-1714 GCA_036503045.1 Caldimonas sp.
GCCTTCGATGCCGAGCTGCGAGCGCGCAACCCCGCGTGGGGCCTGCGCCGCCTGGCGGAGGTCGTGCAGCAGGCCGAAGCAGCGGGTTTCGCGTTGCGCGAGCGCGTCGCGATGCCGGCGAACAACCTGCTGCTCGTGCTGGAGCGACGCGGGCAGCGCTAGCGCTTCGGCGCCGAAGCCGTCGCGGCGCTCGCTTGGTCACCGGTCGCCGGCGCGGCGGTGTTCTTGTTGAGACGCGCGTGGCGCTCCGGCAACTCGGCGATCCAGTCAGCCGGAATCGCGAAGTTCAGGTTCTGCGCGTCGCCCGTGATCGCGAGCGTCGTCAATCCGATCAGCGCTCCCTTCTCGTCGAAGAGGCCACCGCCGCTCGATCCGCGCGAGATCGACGCCGAGGTCTGGACGAGCACGACCTGTCCGGATGCGTTCCGGCGCAGCGACGACACGAGCCCGGCGCTCATCGTCAGCTCCAGCCCGCGCGGCGTGCCGATCGCGTAGACGTTGGAGCCGACGGCGACGCCGGCGGTCGGCGCGAGCCGCACCGCGGGCGCGCCGAGGCCGGGCGCGTGCAGCCGGCAGACATCGCGCGCGGTGTCCCACATCTCGAGCCGCGCCTCGACGCCGACCTTCTCGTGCCGAACGACGACCTTCTTGGCGCGCGCGAGCACGTGGCAGTTCGTCGCCAGCGCTTCGTGGTCGACGACGACGGCGCTGCCGAGGCCGAGCGGCAGTCCGTCGACGTCGTAGGTCTGGACGCGCCAGACGCTCGGTGCCACGAGCGCATAGACCTCGGCCGGCGTCAGCGCGGCGACCGGCAGCGCGGCGCCGGCGAGCGCCGTCGCGCAAGCCACGCGACGAGCCGCCGCAGCGCGTCTCACGGCTTGATCAGACCCTGCAGGTCGTCGGCCGTCGCGCCCGGATCCAGCACCGCTTCGCCGGAAGCATGCTCGGCCGGAAGAGCGGCCGTCGACGCCGTGTTCGGAGCCAGGCTGCTGCACTTGCCGGCGACGAGCGTGCGCCGTTGCGCGGACTGCTCGAGCTGGATGCTGTCGGGATCGGAGGCGTCCATCAGCCTGGCGCTGCAGCCGCTCGCGTTGAGCGCACCAGCCACCAGGTAGGTCTTGCCCGCGCTGGGGACGAACGACCAGCGTACGCGGCAGGCCGTCCTGTCCGCACGCACGCCGAGGAACTCGAGCGTCGCGAGGCGGCCGGCTTCGAGCTCGGTCGCCTTCGGCGGGCGCGACGCATTGCCTGCGCCGGCCAGACGCGGCCCGGAGCATGTGGCCGCATCGTCGAACACCAGGACGCCGTAGACGTCGGCTCCGCTCACCGATCCGCGGCCAAGGAGCCGCGCAGTCTGGCTGCCGGGGGGCGCGACATATGGGGGGAGCGGCTTGGCAGCCTTCGGCGGAGTCGCGCACGCGGCCAGCACGAGAGCCGCCGCCGCGCTCGACAGCCAGGCCAGCGCGCCGCCACGACGCGTCTTCATCGGTTCTGCCCGCGCGCATCCATCTGCGGTCAGTCTAGCGGCTGGTCGCCGGCGCGCGCACCTCGGCGACGGGGGCAAGCGCGGAGAACTCGGCGCGTTCCTTGTTCTTCCATGCGGCGATCGCGGTCGCCATTTCGGCGGTGTCGAAGATCGCGCTTTGCAGCAGCGCCATCTGCTCAAGCGCCGAAGCGGTCGAATGGTCGCGCGCGTGGTTGAGCGCGAGCTTGG
>DASXXO010000319.1:0-3904 GCA_036503045.1 Caldimonas sp.
CGAGGAATCGGGCGCCAAGGTCGAGTGACCGCGGCGCGCGTCGCCTACTGGTTTAGGAGGACCGACGCAATGATCCCGGTCGCGATCGCGGCCAGCACGTAGTCGCCGCCCACCTGCACCCAGTGGTAGCCGCGCGGCGGCTGCTGCAGATGGTGGCCACGCCAGTCGTCGACGACGTAAGAGTGGCTTCGATATTCCGGCGGCAAGCGGTTGCCCCGGACCCAGTTGTGATCGGGGCCGGCGCCGCGGCCGTCGTGGCCGTGGTTGTCGTACCCGCGGCCGTTGTCGACCCGGTGATCGCCCGGGTGGTCGCCACGATCGTGGTTTCGCTCCGATTGGGCGAGCGCGCCGGCGCTCGAGAGCGCGAGCGATCCGGCCGCGACGGCGGCAATGATCTTCCTGACTAACATTGAGAACTCCTTGTGAGAGACACCCGATGGATCGTGACGCAGCGGCCGCGAGGAGGCTGTAGGAGAAGCCGCCCTGCTCGGGTCGGGCAAGCCCGGGGCGAACCTCGCCGCTGCGCCGACGCCCTATCCTCTCGTGCGATGGAGTCGCTCTCCCGGTATCGCCAGAAGCGCAATTTCGCGGTCACGGCGGAGCCCGCCGGCGCTGCTGCGAAGGGCGAGCAGAGGGCACGCCCCGGCGGGCCGCTCTCGTTCGTCGTCCAGAAGCACTGGGCGAGCCGCCTGCACTACGACTTTCGCCTCGAGCTCGACGGCGTCCTCGTCAGCTGGGCGGTGCCCAAGGGCCCGTCGTTCGACCCTTCGAAGATGCAGATGGCGATCCACGTCGAGGACCACCCGCTCGATTACGCAAGCTTCGAGGGAACGATCCCGCCGCGCCAGTACGGCGCAGGCACGGTGATCGTCTGGGACCGCGGCACGTGGGAGTCCGAAGGCGATCCGCGCGACGGCATGGCCAAGGGCAAGCTTGTCTTTCGTCTGCACGGCGAGAAGCTCGCGGGGCTCTGGGAGCTGGTGCGCATCGCCAAGCCCGGTGACAAGCAGGACGCCTGGATGCTGTTCAAGAAGAAGGACGCCTGGGCGCGGCCGGTCGCCGAATACGACGTGATCACGGCGCTGCCCGACAGCGTCGTCGCCAAGCCGCTCGGCCTCGTCGAGGAGCGCGAGCCGCGCGCTGTGCCGATGCGCGCTTCCGCGCGCGCGAGCGCCGCCTCCGATGGGCTCGACCTTTCGGCGGCGGTGCGCGCGCCCTTGCCGGCGAAGCTCGGGCCGCAACTCGCGACGCTCGTCGCGACGCCGCCGGCAGGCGACTGGATCGTCGAGACCAAGTTCGATGGCTATCGGTTGATGGCGCGCATCGACAAGGGCGAGGCGAAGCTCATCACGCGCGGTGGGCACGACTGGACCGACAAGATGAGGCCGCTCGCCGCCGCGGTCGAGTCGCTCGGCATCGCGGCGGCATGGCTCGACGGCGAGATCGTCGTGATGGGCAAGGACGGGCTGCCCGAGTTCAACGCGCTGCAGAACGCGATCGACAACGCGACGAGCGAGGCGATCGAGTACTTCGTCTTCGACCTGCCGTTCCACGGCGGCCGCGACCTGCGCAAGGTGCCGCTCGCCGCGCGCCGCGCGCTGCTGGCGTCGCTGCTCGACGAGCGGCCGAGCGACCGGATCCGCCTCAGCCAGGCTTTTCCCGCCACCCCGGCGCAGATGCTCGAGGCGGCGCGGCAGATGCGGCTCGAGGGGATCATCGTCAAGCGGCCCGACGCGCCCTACGTCTCGCAGCGCAACGAGACCTGGCTGAAGCTCAAGTGCACGCTGCGCCAGGAGTTCGTGATCTGCGGCTTCACCGAGCGCAACGGCGCGCGCGGCGAGGTCGGCAGCCTCTTGCTCGGCACCTTCAAGCGTGGCGTGCTGACCTACGCCGGCAACGTCGGCACCGGCTGGAACGCGCGCACCGCGCGCGACCTGCACGCGCGGCTCGTCGCGATCGAGACGCCGACGCCGACCCTGTCGATCGACGTGATCACGCCGGGCCGCTGGTCGCGGCGCAGCGCCGGCGGCGAGCGCTGGGTCCGGCCCGAGCTCGTCGCCGAAGTCTCCTTTCGCGAGTGGACCCCCGACGGGCACGTGCGCCATGCGGTGTTCGTGGCGCTCCGCCTCGACAAGCCGGCGCGCGAGGTGACGCGCGAGGTCGCGCAAGCGCCGGCCGGAAGTACGGCGGGCACGCCGGCGCCGACGTCGAGCATCAAGGTCACGAATCCCGAGCGCGTGATCGATCCGTCGACCGGCATCACCAAGGTGACGCTCGTGCGCTACTACGAGAGCATCGCCGAGCGCATGCTGCGGCACCTCGCGGACCGGCCGGTCTCGCTCGTGCGTGCCCCCGAGGGCATTACCGGCGAGCTGTTCTTCCAGAAGCATCCCGAGACCCGCATGCCAGGCCTGCGCGAGCTCGATCCGAAGCTCTGGCCCGGTCACTCCGCACTGCTCGCAGTCGACACGCCCGAGGCCCTCGTCTCGGCAGCGCAGATGAACACGGTCGAGTTCCACACCTGGAACTCGACCGCGAAGAAGATCGACCAGCCCGACCGCATCGTGTTCGACCTCGACCCGGGCGAGGGCGTCTCGTGGCCGCATGTGCAGGAGGCGGCGTTCCTGATGCGCGCGATGCTCGACGAGCTCGGCCTCGCGAGCTGGCTGAAGACGAGCGGCGGCAAGGGCCTGCACGTGGTCGTTCCGATCGTCCCGAGGCTCGCATACGACGTCGTCAAGGCGTTCTCGCTGGCGGTCGTGACGCATTTGGCGAAAACGATTCCGGCGCGCTTCGTCGCCAGGAGCGGTGGCGCCAACCGCATCGGCCGGATCTTCGTCGACTACCTGCGCAACGGCCACGGACAGACCACCGCTGCCGCGTTTTCGGCGCGCGCGCGGCCCGGCCTCGGGGTCTCGATGCCCGTGGCGTGGGAGCAGCTGATGGCGCTGAAGGGCGGCGCGCAGTGGACCATCGCCACCGCCCGCGAGTACCTGAGTTTCGAGCAGCGCGATCCCTGGGTTGACTACTGGACGACGCGCCAGACGCTCGCCCGAGGCATGAAGACGCTGGGCGGCGAGGCGTCGGCGCGGCGCAACGCCGCCGGGTGACAAGGATAGGACTTGCCCGTATGCTCCCGGTCCGCTCGCGCCAGCGCGGCGGACCCGAGTGACTCCGTGGAGCCCCGCATGGCCGCCCGATCCATCGCATCGCTCTCTCTCTCGTTCGGCCTCGTGTCGATCCCCGTGAAGCTCTATTCGGCGACCGAGAGCTCGGCGACCGTCCGCTTCAACATGCTCGACAAGGACGGCTCGCGCCTCAAGCAGCAGTACGTCTCCGAGAAGGACGGGCACCTCGTCGAGCGCGCCGAGATGGTCAAGGGCTACGAGTTCGAGAAGGACCGCTTCGTCATCTTCCAGCCCGAGGAGCTGAAGGCGCTGCAGGAGAGCCCGAGCCACACGATCGACATCGTCGCCTTCATCCCCGACAAGGCAATCGACCCGATCTTCTACGACAAGGCGTACTTCCTCGCCCCCGACAAGCGCGGCGCCAAGCCGTACAACCTGCTGATCGAAGCGATGCGCCAGAGCGGCCGCGTCGCGCTCGCCAAGTGGGCGTGGAAGGCCAAGCAGTACGTCGTCCAGGTGCGGCCCGCGGAGGACGGCCTCGTCCTGCAGCAGCTGCTCTACGCCGAAGAGGTGCGCTCGATGAAGGAGCTCGACGTCGAGAAGGTCCAGGTCACGCCCGCCGAGCTCAAGCTGGCGATGCAGCTGATCGAGCAGATCAGCGAGGACCCCTACGATCCGACGATGTTCGAGGACGAGGAGAAGACGCGCATCCTCTCGGCGATCGACGAGAAGATCGCCGGCAAGCAGATCGTCGCCAACGAGGCGCACGAGCCGGC
>DASXXO010000320.1:0-4676 GCA_036503045.1 Caldimonas sp.
CCAACGAGTCGGTCGCCCACCTGTTCGCGACGCGCCTGCCGGCGACGCTGACGGTGATGGTGCCGATCCTGATCCTCGAGTCGCTCCTCGCGATCCCGTTCGCGCTCGGCGTGGCTTACGTGCGCGGCTCGCTGACCGACCGCAGCATCATGGTGCTGACGACGGTGGCGCTGTCGATCTCGTTCCTGGTCTACGTCATCGTCGGCCAGTACGTGTTCGCGTTCCAGCTGGGCCTCTTCCCGGTGCAGGGATGGAGCGACAGCGTCGTCACCAACCTGATCCGCTACGCGCCGCTTCCCGTGCTGCTCGCGACCGCCGTCTCGCTCGCGCCGCAGACGCGCCTTTACCGCAGCTTCTTCCTCGACGAGATGGGCCACGACTACGTGCGCACGGCGCGCGCCAAGGGCTTGACCGAGAGGACGGTGATGCTCAAGCACGTCATGCGCAACGCCCTCATCCCCATCCTGACGAACATCTCGGTCGGCCTGCCGAGCATCTTCGTCGGCGCTTTCCTGCTCGAGTACTTCTTCTCGATCCCAGGACTCGGGCGGGAAGTGCTGCTCGCGGTCAACCGCAGCGACTACCCGGTGATCCAGGCGTTCGCGGTCTACATCGCCGCGATCACGATGGTCGTCAACCTCGCCACCGACATCCTCTACAAGCTCGTCGACCCGCGCGTGGTGCTGAAATGAGCGCGGTCATCGACTCGCCGCACGTCGACACACGGGCCAAGGTCGCTCCCTCGGAGAGCGTCTGGCGCGCCGCCGCCAAGCGCTTCGCGCGCGACCGGGTCGGCGTGGTCTCGCTTGCGATCGTCGCGCTGTTCGGGCTGCTGCTCGCGGCATCGGCGACCGGCCTCGTCGCGAGCGGCTGGCAGCGCGAGATCGGCGTGCCGAACGCGCCGCCGACCTTCGTCGGCCCGGCCGCAGCGGTCGAAAGCGTCACCGTCGCCGAGCCGAAAGGCCCCAACGCCGACATCTCCGCGGTCGACCCGCTCGCGCCGCGCTACAAGGAGTGGGAGGAGGCCGCCAAGAAATACCAGACGACCGCCGCCAAACGGTCCGAGACGCTCCCTTTCGGAGGCGACCGCCTCGGTCGCGACGTCCTCGCGAAAGCCGTGAAGGGCTCCGGGATCTCGATCGTCGTCGGCGTCTCGGCCGCGCTGCTCGCGACCCTGATCGGCACCGTGCTCGGCGCGCTCTCGGGCTTTTACGGCGGCAAGGTCGGCGACTTCCTCGAGTGGGTCTACAACGTCTTCACCGCGATCCCCGGGATCCTGCTCGTCTTCGCGTTCGCTGCCGTGTTCGGGCGCGGCATCGGCTCGGTCGTCCTCATCCTCGGGCTCGCCGGCTGGACCGGCATCTACCGGCTGATCCGCGCCGAGTTCATCAAGCACGCGGTGCGCGACTACGTGCGCTCGGCCGAGGCCATCGGCGCCGGCAACGTGTCGCGCATGTTCCGCCACATCCTGCCCAACGTCAGCCACGTCGTTCTCGTGCAGCTCTCGATCTACGTCGTCGCCTTCATCAAGTCGGAGGTGATCCTGTCCTACCTCGGCCTCGGCGTCCGCGTCGACCAGGTCTCCTGGGGAACGATGATCGCCGAGGCCCAGAGCGATCTGATCCTGGGCTACTGGTGGCAGCTCGCCGCGGCGACGATCTTCATGGCGGTCTTCGTGACCGCGTTTTCGCTCATGACCGACGCGCTGCGCGACGCGCTCGATCCCAAGCTGCGGGGGCTCGAATGAGCGCACGCACGGCGGGCGCGCCGCTGCTCTCGATCCGCGACCTGCACGTGTCGTTTCGCCTCGGCAGCGAGGGCGGCGTCGTGCAGCGCGTGGAAGCGGTCAAGGGAGTGAGCTTCGATGTCCCGGAGAACACGACGCTCGCGCTGGTCGGCGAATCGGGATCCGGCAAGAGCGTCACCGCGATGTCGACGCTCAACCTCCTGCCCGACAACGCCGAGCGCAGCGGCGCGATCACGTTCCAGGGCCGCGACCTGCTCGGCGCGTCGCGCGAGGAGCTGCGGGCGATGCGCGGGCGCGACATCGCGTGCGTGTTCCAGGACCCGATGAGCTCGCTCAACCCGGTGTTCACGGTCGCATCGCAGCTCTGCGAGCCACTCGCGAAGCACCTCGGCCTCGGCCGACGCGAGGCGCTCGCGCGTGCCGAGGCGCTGCTCGTCGAGGTCGGCATGCCCGAGCCGAAGCGCCGGCTCGACGCGTATCCGCACCAGCTCTCGGGCGGCCAGCAGCAGCGCGTCATGATCGCGATGGCGCTCGCCTGCGAGCCCAAGCTCCTGATCGCCGACGAGCCGACGACCGCGCTCGACGTCACGATCCAGCGCCAGATCCTCGAGCTGCTCGCCAAGCTCAAGGAGCGGCACCGGATGAGCATGCTCTTCATCAGCCACGACCTCGGCGTCGTCGGCGAGATCGCCGACCACGTCGTGGTCATGCGCCACGGCAAGGTGCGCGAGCAGGGGCCGGTGGCCAGGATCTTCGCGGCACCCGAGGACGCCTACACGCAGGCGCTGCTCGCCTGCCGCCCGACGCTCGCCCAGCGCGCGCCGCGCCTGCGCGTCGTCGACGACCACATCGCCGGGCGCACGGCGGCAGCGCCAGTGCATGCGAGATCGCGGGACGCCGACGCGCGCGTGATCCTCGAAGCGACCGCCGTCACCAAGAGCTTCTGGATTCCGAAGGGGCCGTTCGGCCGCAAGGAGTTTCGCGCGGTCAAGGGCGCATCGTTTCGCCTCCGCGCCGGGCGCTCGCTCGGCATCGTGGGCGAGTCCGGCTCGGGCAAGACGACGCTCGGCCTGACGCTGCTGCGCCTGCACGAGCCGAACGGCGGTCCGGTCACCGGCAAGGCGATCTTCGACGGCAAGGACCTGCTCGCCCTCTCGCGCGCCGAGCTGCTGCCGATGCGCAAGCGCATCCAGGTCGTGTTCCAGAATCCGTATGCGTCGCTCAATCCGCGCTTCACGATCGGCCAGACGCTGGTCGAGCCGATGACGATCCACGGCCTCGGCGTCGACGACGCGGCGCGGCGCGAGCGCGCGCGCATGCTGCTCGCCAAGGTCGGGCTCGAGGAGAGCGCGATGCACAAGTACCCGCACGAGTTCTCCGGCGGCCAGCGCCAGCGGATCGCGATCGCGCGCTGCCTGACGCTCGACCCCGAGGTGCTCGTGCTCGACGAGGCGGTGAGCGCGCTCGACGTGTCGGTGCAGGCGCAGGTGCTCAATCTCCTCAAGGACCTGCAGGACGAGCTCGGCCTCGCCTATATCTTCATCAGCCACGACCTGGCGGTCGTGCGCTTCATGGCCGATGAGGTGCTCGTGATGCAGGACGGCGCGGTCGTCGAGCAGGCCGATGTCGAGCAGATCCTCGAGCACCCGCAGCAGGAGTACACGCGGCGGCTGCTCGCGGCGATTCCGCGCGGCTACGTCGGCGCTGCGGCCTGATTGCGGCGCGCGCGGCGCGTCGAGGCACCGGCCCGGCTCGCCTCGAGCGCGAGCAGCACCGCGACCGCTGCGGTGAATGCGCCGACGCCCAACGGGTTGTCGGCGACGAGCTGCGCCGCCTGCGCCAGCGCATCCGGGCTCACCTGCTCGACGAAATGCGCCAGCTCGGCGACCTGCTCCTTCGAAAAGCGCGCGACGTCGCCGATCGCGATGGCGATGCCACCGGCACCGCTGCGCACGACGACCGCGCTGAACGCGCCGGCAGCGACGCCGGCGAGCGCAAGCGGGCCGAGCGGGCGCACCAGGCAGTCGACGAGGCGCAAGCGCAGCGTCTGGTTCGCCGAAGCGTAGAGGCGTGCCAGCAGGCGCGGCGCACGCTGGCCCGCGGGCGACGGCCGCGTGGGAAGGGCGACGGGATCGACGACGTCGTCGAATTCATCGGACATGGATTGCTCCTCGGGAGGGGGATGGACCGCGGACGGCGCGTCGCGGTCCGGTTCGCTCGATCTTCGCCTGTGATCAAGTCCGGCCTGCGACATTCCCGGCTGTAACAATTGCTTTCGACTCCGACGCGCCCTGTCGCGCCGATGCCCGTCTTGTCAGCGCGGACGGCCGCGGCGCGGTCCGGGCGCTGTCCCGCGTGGCAACGATCACGGCCTCCGGCTGGCACGGTCGTTGCGCTTTCCTTGCCGTCGCGCGCGCTGCAACGAGTTGTGAGCCGCGGCGCCGCCACCACGAAAGACAGCCATGTCGTCGCGCCGCTCGCCTGCCCGTCGCCTTTCGCTTCGCCGCCCCTGCGGGCCGCGCTGCCACGGCGGGGCGTCGTCGCTGCTGCGCCTCGGCTTTGGCGCGCTGCCGCAACGCGCGGTCGCGGCACGCGCGAGCGGCTGGCGCGAGCTCGACGATGTGCTCGGGAGCGTCGAGCATGTCGTCGGCCTGCCGGCGCGCGCCGGCGACTGCGTTGCCGTCTCGTCCTGATCGGAGTCCTCGTCATGCTGACCTCCGCTTTCGTCTCCGCGCCGCTGATCTTCCGGACCGGCGGTGTCGTTCGCATGGCGCCTGCGCCGCTCGCCACGGTTACCAAGCGCCCGCCCGTGCTGGCGCGGCCGACGCATGCGCCGCAGCAGCTCTCGTTGTTCGGTCCGCCGGGAGTCCTCCGGCGCTGAAGTCAAGGTTTTCGGGCGTCGCGCCGGACGCGAGCCAGTGACCCCCAC
>DASXXO010000321.1:0-9275 GCA_036503045.1 Caldimonas sp.
TGCTGCTGCCCGGCGTCAAGGTCTCGCTGACGGTCGAGCAGGGCGGCCGCGGCGAGCCAGAGCGGAGCGAGTCGCTGTTCGCCGGCGGCCTCGCCGACTACCTGATGCAGACGATCGCCGCCGATCCGGTGATCCCGCTCTTCGAAGGCGCGCATCACGCCGACGGGCGCGAGAGCGAGGACGTCGCCGAAGGCGAGGGCGCCGCGTGGTGCGTCGCCTTCACCGAAGACGGCAACGCGGTGCGCGAGAGCTATGTCAA
Source organism: Caldimonas sp. (assembly GCA_036503045.1). Lineage (GTDB taxonomy): Bacteria > Pseudomonadota > Gammaproteobacteria > Burkholderiales > Burkholderiaceae_C > Schlegelella_A. The sequence goes on from DASXXO010000321.1 coordinate 260, forward strand.
CCTGATCCCGACCGTCGCCGGCGGCACCCACGAGTCCGGGTTGAAGGATGGCCTGTTCCAGGCCGTCAAAGGGTTCATCGACATGCACTCGCTGCTGCCAAAGGGCGTCAAGGTGATGCCCGAGGACGTCTTCTCGCGCGCCAGCTTCGTCCTCTCGGCGAAGGTGCTCGACCCGCAGTTCCAGGGCCAGATCAAGGAGCGGCTGAACAGCCGCGAGGCGCTGCGCCTGGTGTCGAGCTGCACCCGGCCGGCCTTCGAGCTCTGGCTGAGCCAGCACGTCGAGTACGGCAGGAAGCTCGCCGAACTCGTCATCCGCCAGGCGCAGACGCGCCAGCGCGCGAGCCTCAAGGTGGAGAAGCGCCGCGGCTCGGGGGTCGCCGTGCTGCCCGGCAAGCTCACCGACTGCGAGAGCCGCGACCTGGCGCTGAACGAACTCTTCCTGGTCGAGGGCGACTCCGCCGGCGGCAGCGCGAAGATGGGCCGCGACAAGGAGACCCAGGCGATCCTGCCGCTGCGCGGCAAGGTCCTCAATTCCTGGGAGGTCGAGCGCGACCGCCTATTCGCCAACAACGAGATCCACGACATCTCGGTCGCGATCGGCGTCGATCCGCACGGTGCAGACGACGTGCCGGACTTCTCCGGCCTGCGCTACGGCAAGGTCTGCATCCTGTCGGACGCCGACGTCGACGGCTCGCACATCCAGGTGCTGCTGCTCACGCTCTTCTTCCGCCATTTCCCGAAGCTGATCGAGCGCGGCCACGTGTACGTGGCCAAGCCGCCGCTCTTTCGCGTCGACGCGCCGGCGCGCGGCAAGAAGCCGCCGGCCAAGATCTACGCGCTCGACGACGACGAGCTGCGCGCGACGCTCGACCGGCTGCGCAAGGAGGGCGCACGCGAAGGCAGCTGGAGCGTGAGCCGGTTCAAGGGGCTCGGCGAGATGAACGCCGAGCAGCTCTGGGACACGACGCTCAATCCCGACACGCGGCGACTGCTGCCGATCGGCTTCGCCGTGGCCGGATTCGCGGCGACCACGGTGTCGCTCACCAAGCTCATGGGCAAGGGCGAGGCGCAGGCGCGGCGCGAGCTGATGGAGCTGCGCGGCGACGCGGTGGAGGTCGACGTGTGAACCTCGCGACGGGCGCACTCGCGATCCGCCTGCGGCCGACGATGCTCTCGGACCTCGAGTTCGTCGGCTCGGTCGAGAACGATCCCGTGAACCGGCCGTTCATCACCCCGTGGGAGCGGGTGCAGCACGAAGGCGCGGTGCGCTTCCCGGACTTTCGCCATTTCATCATCGAGGCCGGCGCGGGCTATCCGTCGGCGGGCTTCGTCATCCTGCAGGGCTGTCGCAACCCCAACGGCTCGGTCGAGCTGAAGCGCATCGTCCTGCAGCCCAAAGGCCTGGGCTACGGCCGCGCATGCCTGCGCCTGCTCGTGCAGATGGCGTTCCGCGACCTCGGCGCGCACCGCTTCTGGCTCGACGTCAGGAGCGCCAATCGACGCGCGCTCGCGCTCTACCGCAGCGAAGGCTTCGTCGAAGAAGGGCGCCTGCGCGAGAGCGTGAAGAGCGGTTCCGGATTCGATTCGCTCGTCGTGCTTTCGCTCCTCGAGAGCGAGTACGAAGCGCTCGCCGCGGCGCGCGAGCGGCCGAGCGCTGGCGCGTGAACCACTGCCCAAGGAGACCGCCATGCGCTCGACGATGATGGAAGTGCCGCTCTCGCTCAACCACCTGCTCGACCGCGCCGGCGCGCTGTTCGCGAACAACCAGATCGTCTCGCGGCTGCCCGACAAGTCGCTGCGCATGCACACCTACGGCGAGTACTACCGGAGGACGAGGAAGCTCGCCGCCGCGCTGCAGGCGCTCGGCCTCGAGAAGGGCGACCGGGTCGCGACCCTGTGCTGGAACCACCACGCGCACCTCGAGTGCTACTTCGGCATCCCTGCCGCCGGCGGCGTCATGCACACGCTGAACCTGCGCCTCGCTCCCGACGAGATCGGCTGGATCGCGCACGACGCGAAGGATCGCTTCCTCGTCGTCGACGACGTCCTGCTGCCGCTCTATCGCCAGTTCGCGGACAAGCATGCGTTCGACAAGGTGATCGTGTTCCCGTTCTCGGGAGCGCCGGTCGACGACAGCTCCGGACAGCTCGACTACGAAGCGCTGCTCGCCGGCGCCGGCGACGAAGGCTTTGTCTACGCGCCGCACGACGAGAACGACCCGATCGCCATGTGCTACACGTCGGGGACGACGGGACGGCCGAAGGGCGTCGCGTACTCGCACCGCTCGACCATCCTGCACACGCTGGTCGGCTGCCTCAGCGACCTCTGGGGACTGCGCGCGACCGACGCGGTGCTGCCGGTGACGCCTATGTTCCATGCCAATAGCTGGGGCGTGCCCTACGCGGCGGTGATGCTCGGCATCCGTCTCGTCTTTCCCGGCCCGCACCTGCACCCCGACGACCTTCTCGACCTGATGCAGGTCGAGCCGCCGACGCTCGCGCTCGGCGTGCCGACCATCTGGATGGGATTGATCCAGGCCTACGACCGCTCGCTCGTCGAGCAGCCCGGACGTTGGAAGCTGCCGACCGGAATGCGCTCGCTGGTCGGCGGCTCCGCCGTGCCCGAAGCGCTGATCCGCGCGTTCGCCAAGCACGGCATCTGGATCATCCAGGGCTGGGGCATGACCGAGACCTCGCCGCTCGCCACGACCTCGTACCTGCGCCGCGAGTTCGCGGCGCTGGGCGAGAACGAGCGCTTCCGTCGCGCGGCGATGGCCGGCGTGCCGGTGCCGCTCGTCGACTTGCGCATCCGCGGCGACGACGGCGCGGACGCGCCCTGGGACGGCAAATCGATGGGCGAGATCCAGGTGAGGGGCCCCTTCATCACCGGTTCGTACCACCAGGTGCCGGTGAGCGAGGACAAGTTCACCGACGACGGGTGGCTGCGCACCGGCGATGTCGCCGCGATCGATGCGCTCGGCTTCGTGCGCATCACCGACCGCACCAAGGACCTGATCAAATCGGGCGGCGAGTGGATCTCGTCGGTCGATCTCGAGAACGCGCTGATGGCGCATCCGTCCATCGCCGAGGCGGCGGTGATCGCCATCCCCGACGAGAAGTGGGGCGAGCGCCCATTGGCATGCATCGTGTGGAAGCGCGGCGCGGCGCTCGCGCCCGAGCGGCTCGGCGACGAGCTGGGCCACCACCTGCTCGCGAACGGCTTCGCCAAGTGGCAGCTGCCCGATCGCTACGAGGTGATCGACGGCGTGCCGCGCACGTCGACCGGCAAGTTCTGGAAGCTGAAGCTGCGCGAGCGCTTCCCGCGCTGACCCCCCGTTTTCCCGTGCGACGGCGCGCGATCGCGCGTCGCCGCCGCTGCTCCGATCGCCATGGACACTCTCGACCTCTTCGTTCCCGAACCCGACACCGACACGGTCGCGCTCGCCGAGTACGCCGAGCGCGCCTACCTCGAGTACGCGCTCTCGGTCGTCAAGGGGCGCGCGCTTCCCGACGTCGCCGACGGCCAGAAGCCGGTGCAGCGGCGCATCCTCTACGCGATGGCGCGCATGGGCCTGGTCTTTACGACCGGCTCGGGCCCCAGGGCGGTCAAGAGTGCGCGTGTCGTCGGCGACGTGCTCGGACGCTTCCATCCGCACGGCGACCAGGCCGCGTACGACGCGCTCGTCCGCATGGCGCAGGACTTCGCGCTGCGCTATCCGCTGATCGACGGCCAGGGCAACTTCGGCTCGCGTGACGGCGACGGCGCCGCGGCGATGCGCTACACCGAGGCGCGGCTTGCGCCGATCGCGCGCCTGCTGCTCGACGAGATCGACGAGGGCACGGTCGACTTCGTGCCGAACTACGACGGCTCGACCGAGGAGCCGCGCCTCCTGCCCGCACGCTTGCCGTTCGTGCTGCTGAACGGCGCGAGCGGCATCGCGGTCGGCCTCGCGACCGAGATTCCGAGCCACAACCTGCGCGAGGTCGCGGCCGCCGCGGTCGCCCTGCTCAAGGACGACAAGCTCGGCGACGATGCGCTCGCGACGCTGCTGCCGGGCCCCGACTACCCCGGCGGCGGCCAGATCATCAGCGCGCCGGAAGAGATCCGCGCCGCCTACGCGACCGGCCGCGGCTCGCTCAAGGTGCGCGCACGCTGGACGATCGAGGATCTCGCGCGCGGCCAGTGGCAGCTCGTCGTCGACGAGCTGCCGCCCGGGGCGAGCGCGCAGAAGGTGCTCGAGGAGATCGAGGAGCTGACCAACCCGAAGGTGCGCGCCGGCAAGAAGGCTCTTCACCCCGAGCAGCTGCAGCTGAAGGCGAGCCTGCTCGCGGTGCTCGATGCGGTGCGCGACGAGTCGAGCAAGGAAGCGGCGGTGCGGATCGTCTTCGAGCCGAAGTCGCGCACCGTGCCGCAGGCCGACCTGGTCAACGCGCTGCTCGCGCACACCAGCCTCGAGAGCTCGGCGCCGATCAACCTGACGATGGTCGGCAGCGACGGCCGGCCGACGCAGAAGAGCCTCGGGCAGCTGCTGCGCGAGTGGAACCGTTTCCGCATCGCGACGGTCGAGCGGCGCTCGCGGCACCGCCTCGGCAAGGTCGCGGACCGCATCCACATCCTCGAGGGACGCCGCCTCGTCCTGCTCCACATCGACGAGGTGATCGCGATCATCCGCGCCGCGGACGAGCCGAAGGCTGCGCTGATCGAGCGCTTCGGGCTGAGCGAGCGGCAGGCCGACGACATCCTCGACATTCGGCTGCGCCAGCTGGCGCGCCTCGAGGCGATCCGCATCGAGCAGGAGCTGAAGGAGCTGCGCGGCGAAGAAGCGAAGCTGAACGAGATCCTGGCCAGCCCGGCGGCGCTCAAGCGCACCGTGATCCGCGAGATCGAGGCCGACGCGAAGGCGTTCGGCGACGATCGGCGCACGCTGATCGAGGCACAGAAGCGCACGGTCGCCGAGGTGCGGGTGGTCGACGAGCCGGTGACCGTGGTCGTCAGCATGAAGGGCTGGGTGCGTGCCCTGAAGGGCCACGAGATCGAGCCGGGGCAACTCGCGTTCAAGGCGGGTGATGCGCTGTACGGGACGTTCGCATGCCGCAGCATCGATGCGCTGCTCGTCTTCGGCAGCACCGGCCGCGTCTACTCGGTGGCCGTGGCGAGCCTGCCGAGCGGGCGCGGCGACGGGCAGCCGATCACGTCATTGATCGATGTCGAGCCCGGCACCCAGGCGGCGCACTACTTCGCCGGCGCAGGTGCCGAGGTGCTGATGCTCGCCGGAACGGGAGGCTTCGGCCTGCTCGCGCGCGCCTCCGACCTCGTCTCGCGCCAGCGCGGCGGCAAGGCCTTCCTCGTCCTCGAGGGAGAGGACAAGCCGCTGCCGCCGGCGGTGGTCGCCGCCGACGCGTCGCGGGTCGGCTGCCTGACGCTCGCCGGCAGGCTGCTCGTCTTCGGCCTCGACGAGCTGAAGCTGCAGGGCAATGGCGGACGCGGGCTCACGCTCATCGACCTCGACGCGAACGACGCGTTGGTGAGCGCGGCAGTGTTCGGCGCGGCGTTGCGGGTCGTCGGCACCGGCCGCGGCGGCAAGGCGCGCGACGAGCTGCTGCGCGGCGCTGCGCTCGACGACTACGTCGGCCGGCGCGCACGCAAGGGCCGGCGCCAGCACGTGCTGCCGAAGGCGATGCGTGTCGTCGCCGCCGACGCGCAGTGAAGGCGGCGCGCCGACTGGCGACTCAGACGCTCAGGCGCAGGATCCGCAGGACGACGAGCGCGAGGACGACGAAGGCGATCGCCGACCAGTAGGCGTAGGGTACGCCGAGCAACGAGACCGCGGCGTCGGCGCAGCTCGCGCGCGCCTCGAAGACGGCGGGGACGAGTCGGTCGAGCTGCGTCGCTCCGACGATCCGGTCCGCGAGGGTGAGGTTGCACGACGCCGACCTGGCGGCGACGAGCTGCTGCCAGAGCGCTGCAGCGACGCCGCAGCCCGCGAGAAGCACGGCGAAGGTTCCGGCAACGCGTCCGCCGGCGGGTCCGCGCCAGACGAGGCCGAGCAGCGCGAATGCGCCGATCGCGAGGAAGATGACCCGCTGCAGGATGCACCAGGGGCATGGCTCCATGCCGAACGCATGCTGGGAGACGAGCGCTGCGATGACCGCGCCGAGCGATGCGACGGCGACGAAGGCGAACAGCGGCGTCGTCGAAGCGCCGCCGCGCGCCCGCGCCCTCATTCGGCGACCTGGGCGATCAGCTCGATCTCGACGCAGGCGCCGAGCGGCAGTTGGGCGACGCCGTAGGCGCTGCGCGCGTGCGCGCCCTTGTCGGCGAAGACTTCGCCGAACAGCTCGGAGCAGCCGTTCGTCACCAGGTGGTGCTCGGTGAAGTCGGGCGCGCTGTTGACCAGGCTCGTGATGCGCACGATGCGCTCGACCTTGTCGAGGTCGCCGACTGCGGCGTGCAGCGTGCCGAGCAGGTCGATGGCGACCGCGCGCGCGGCCTTCTTGCCGGTCGCGGTGGTCATGTCGCGGCCGAGCTGGCCGACCCAGACCTTGCCGTCGCGCTTGGCAATGTGGCCGGAGACAAAGACGAGGTTGCCGCTGCGCACGAACGGAACGTAGGCGCCCGCGGGAATGGCGAGCGGCGGCAAGGAGATGTCGAGATCGGTGAGGCGGTCGTAGATCGAGGACATGGAGGCAGGCTCTCGCGCGTTGGGGGCAAATCCTACACTCCCGCGACGGCGGGCCTCTGGTGGCGCTGCCCCTCGCATGGCTCGGTGGCGTCGCGGCAGCGGCACGAGCGCACGCACCTGCCGAACGAGGCCTACGTCGCGGTCGGGGCGGGCGCTGCTGAGGATCATCCGATCGGCGGCGCTCCGGCGCGGCTTCGCGGTCGCGCTGCTGCCCTTGGTGCCGGGTTCGCGGTCTCCGGATGGCACGTCCGCGCCGTCTCGCCGAGACGCTGCCCGAGGACAGCGAAGGGCGCGACATCGTCGTCACCGGAGTCGTCGCGCGTGCCGCAGCGCAGTCCGAGCGGCCTGCGCTTTGCGCTTCGCGGTCGCCGTCGACGGCGCGCCCGCCGGTGGCCCGCGCCTCCTCGCGCCCTGCTGCAAGGAACAGGATGAACAGGGTGAGAAACACAGCGTACATATAACCCTCCTTTTCACAATTTGTGAACAATGGAAAAGGGGCAGACCCTGGTATGCGGGTTCACGAAGATGCCGCGCTCGTCCGGCCCGCGCCAGGCAGCGCGTCGAGCGCGCCTTTCCTCGATGGGGTGCAGCCGCGGAGCGGTGTCTTCCAGGCCGGCGGTCGGAACCGCTTCGGCCATCCGGCGGCCGAACTCCTCGACCGCTGTCGTGAGCGGCATTGCGATCGGCGCCAGCCCCGCGTGCGGCGCCTGGCAATGGCGCGCCGACGGTTTGGCCGCCGGCATCACCCGATCGACGCGACCTCTCCCTGAGGCTGCACGCGAAGGCTTGGCGCGGACTTTGCTACCCTCGGAGGCAGGATGACGCTCGGCTTCGACGAAATGCACGACGCGGACGGCGCGGTGCGCGAGCACTACGGCGGCTACGATCGTTGGCTGAAGGAACAGCCGCCGCAGGTGATGCGGACGCGGCGCGAGGAAGCCGAGGTCATCTTTCGGCGCGTCGGCATCACGTTCGCGGTCTACGGCACCAAGGACGACGGCGGCGCGAACGGCGGCACCGAGCGGCTGATCCCGTTCGACCTCATCCCGCGCGTCATCCCGGCCCACGAGTGGCGCGTGTTGGAGCGGGGTCTGCGCCAGCGCGTCACGGCGCTGAACCGCTTCCTCCACGACGTCTATCACGACCAGGAGATCCTCAAGGCGGGCGTCGTCCCGGCCGACCAGGTGCTCGGCAACGCCCAGTACCGCGCCGAGATGAAGGGCGTCGAGGTGGCAGGCAGCATCTATTCGCACATCGCCGGCATCGACATCGTGCGTGCCGCCAACGCCGACGGCAGCGGCAGCTACTACGTGCTCGAGGACAACCTGCGCGTGCCGAGCGGGGTCTCGTACATGCTCGAGAACCGCAAGATGATGATGCGGCTCTTCCCGGAGCTCTTCAGCCGCCACCGCGTCGCGCCGGTCGCGCACTACCCCGACCTCTTGCTCGAGACGCTGCGCTCGGTCGCGCCGGCGGCGGTCAACGATCCGACCGTCGTCGTGCTGACGCCCGGCATGTACAACAGCGCGTACTTCGAGCATGCCTTTCTCGCCCAGCAGATGGGGATCGAGCTGGTCGAGGGGCAGGACCTGTTCGTCGAGGACAACTTCGTCTACATGCGGACGACGCAGGGCCCCAAGCGCGTCGACGTGATCTATCGCCGCGTCGACGACGACTTCCTCGACCCGCTCGCCTTCCGCGCCGACTCGACGCTCGGCTGCGCGGGCCTGCTCGGCGCCTACCGCGCCGGCAACGTGACGCTCTCGAACGCGATCGGCACCGGCGTCGCCGACGACAAGTCGATCTATCCCTACGTGCCGAAGATGATCGAGTTCTACCTCGGCGAGAAGCCGATCCTGCACAACGTGCCGACCTACCTGTGCCGCGAGGCGGACGACTACAAGTACGTGATGGACAATTTGAAGGACCTCGTCGTGAAGGAGGTCCACGGTGCCGGCGGCTACGGCATGCTGATCGGCCCGGCCGCGACCAAGGCCGAGATCGAGGACTTCCGCAAGGCGGTGCAGGCCAACCCGGCCGGCTACATCGCGCAGCCGACCTTGAGCCTGTCGACCTGCCCGACCTTCGTGGAGAGCGGCATCGCGCCGCGCCACATCGACCTTCGCCCGTTCGTGCTTTCCGGCAAGAAGGTGCAGATGGTGCCGGGCGGCCTGACGCGCGTGGCGCTCAAGGAAGGTTCGCTGGTGGTCAACTCGTCGCAGGGCGGTGGCACCAAGGACACCTGGGTGCTGGAAGCCTGAACCTCGAACAACAACGAAATACTCAGGGAGAGCCACGATGTTGTCGAGGACTGCCGACCACCTGTTCTGGATG
>DASXXO010000322.1:0-6772 GCA_036503045.1 Caldimonas sp.
GCTGACGGTGTCGATCGCCGTGGCCGTCGTCGCGGTCGCGCCGTTGGCGAGCATCGTCAGCGACGGGTGCGTCGTCGTCGCGTTGAGGAGGCGCACGTTGCCGTTGCCGGACGAGCCGCCGCCGCCGCATGCCGACAAACCGATCGCCGCGCACGCAAGCACGCTTCCCAGCAAGACACGAAATTTGAGCACGTCATTCCTCCGGCGGCCGTCAACTGCGCGGCCAGCCTCACGTTTGTCGAGAAGAGCCGATTGGAGCCAAGGTCGCGCTCGTGCGGATTGCCAACTCCATGCTCTATGCAAAGAAATGTCAACGCGCAGCGCGAGGTCTTGACGTCGAGCCGGTCGGCAGCGAACTCTTGCCTGCGACGCGGATCTAACCGCGGCGTGTTTTCCGGGGAGCGAACGGGATGAATTCGATCAGCAAGACCAGCTTGGCCGCGGCGCTGCTCGCTGCCTCGGCGGGCGCGAGCGCCGCCGAATACGCCCGGGTCGTTTCGGCGAAGCCGGTCACGGCCTCGGTTTCGAGCGCGCACCAGGAGTGCGTCGACGGCGAGCAGATCGTTCAGCCGCAGCCGTCGGGTGCGGGCGCCGCAGTCGGCGCGATCGCGGGCGGCGTCATCGGCAACCAGTTCGGGCACGGCTTCGGTCGTGCGGCCGCGACCGGCATAGGCGCGGTTGCCGGTTCGGCGATCGGCAACAACGTCGAAGCGAGCGCCAACCCGCCGGTCGCGGTGCCGACGCGGAACTGCCGCACCGTGAACGGCGTCGACAACCGCGTCGTCGGCTACGACGTCGTCTACGAGTACAACGGCCAGCGCTACTCGACGCGCCTACCGGAGGATCCGGGCCCGAGCCTTGCAGTCGATGTGCGGGCGGCCGACAACGCGCCGCCCGACCACGGCGGGCCGCCCGCGACGTACGGTGCGGCTCCTCCGGCATACACCGAGCCTGCTCCGGTCTACCGCGCTGCGCCCGTGGCGTACTACCCGGCGCCGGCACGCGTCTACTACCCGGCGCCGCTGGCATATCCGGCACCGTACTACGTCGGCCCGGCGATCGGCTTCGGCATCGGCTACTGGGCCGGCCGCAGCTGGGCATACCACGGCCGCTACTACCGCCACTGGCACTGAGCCGTTCCGAGCCTGCGCCGCAAACCTCAGGCGTTCGCCTTGGCGACGACGCGCGTCATCTCGAGGATCTTGTTCGAGTAGCCCCACTCGTTGTCGTACCACGCGACGACCTTGACGAAAGTGGAGTCGAGCGCGATGCCCGCCTCGGCGTCGAACACCGAGGTGAGCGACTCGCCGCGGAAATCGGTCGAGACGACCTTGTCCTCGGTATAGCCGAGCACGCCCTTCATCGCACCCTGTGACTGCGCCTTCATCTCGGCACAGATCTCCGCGTAGCTCGCCTCCTTGACGAGCTCGACGGTGAGGTCGATCACCGACACGTTGGAGGTCGGCACGCGGAACGACATTCCGGTGAGCTTCTTGTTGAGCGCCGGGATGACGACGCCGACCGCCTTCGCCGCGCCGGTCGACGACGGGATGATGTTCTCGAGGATGCCGCGCCCGCCGCGCCAGTCCTTGTTGCTCGGCCCGTCGACGGTCTTCTGGGTCGCCGTCGTCGCGTGCACGGTCGTCATCAGGCCGCGCTTGATGCCCCACTTGTCGTGCAGCACCTTGGCCACCGGCGCGAGGCAGTTGGTCGTGCACGATGCGTTCGAGATGATCGCCTCGCCCTTGTAGCTCTTGTCGTTGACGCCGTAGACGAACATCGGCGTGTCGTCCTTCGACGGCGCCGACAGGATCACCTTCTTCGCGCCGGCGGCGAGGTGCTTGTGCGCCGTCTCCTTGGTGAGGAAGAGCCCGGTCGACTCGACGACGATCGTCGCGCCCGCCTCGGCCCATTTCAGGTTCGCCGGATCCTTCTCCTGGGTCAGGCGGATCCGCTTGCCGTCGACCAGCAGGGTGCTGCCGTCGACCGCGATCGTCCCCTGGAAGCGCCCGTGCACCGAGTCGTACTGCAGCATGTAGGCGAGATAGTCGGGCTCGAGCAGGTCGTTGATCGCGACGACCTCGATCTCGGGGAAATGCTTGATCGCCGCGCGCAGCACCATGCGCCCGATGCGGCCGAAGCCGTTGATGCCGATCTTGATGGTCATGGAAAGAAGCTCCTGGAGGCGAAATGAATCAGTGCCGTTCGAGCGCGGCGCGGACCGTGGCGACGACGTTGTCGACCGTGAAGGCGAAGTGCTTGAAGAGGACCGGCGCCGGGGCGGACTCGCCGTAGCGGTCGATGCCGACGACGGCAGCGCAGCCGTACTTCCACCAGCCGTCGGTGACGCCCATCTCGACCGCGATGCGCGGCACACCCGGCGGCAGCACGGCGCGCTTCCATGCCTCGCTCTGGCGGTCGAACACCGTCGTCGACGGCATCGAGACGACGCGCACCGCGACCGCGCCGTTCTCGGGCTTGGCGAGCTCCTGCTGCGCGTTGAGCGCGAGCGAGACCTCGGAGCCGGTCGCGATGATCACCGCGCGGGGCTTCCCGCGCCGGCCCGCTTCGCCCGGCTCGGCGAGCACGTAGCCGCCCTTGGCGATATCGCGGAGCGCGCCCTCGGGCGCGCTCGCGTCGAACGACGGCTTGGGCGCGTACGGCAGGTTGTGCCGCGACAGCAGCAGCGCGCTCGGCCGCGCGCGGCTCTCGATCGCCGCGCGCCAAGCGACCAGCGTCTCGACCGTGTCGCACGGCCGCCAGACGTCGAGGTTCGGGATCAGGCGCAGCGACGCCGCGTGCTCGACCGACTGGTGCGTCGGGCCGTCCTCGCCGAGGCCGATCGAATCGTGCGTGAAAACGTGGACGACGCGCTGCTGCATCAGCGCCGCCATCCGAATGGCGTTGCGGCTGTAGTCGCTGAAGGTGAGAAACGTACCGCCGTACGGAACGAAGCCGCCGTGCAGCGCGACGCCGTTCATGATCGCCGCCATGCCGAATTCGCGCACGCCGTAGTTGATGTGGCGGCCGCGCCGCCCCGAGCTGTCCGGGACGATTTTTCCGTCGCTCGCGAAGCGCAGCGGCGGGGTGTGCCCGGTGTTGGTGAAGTTGGAGCCGGTGAGGTCGGCGCTGCCGCCGAGCAGCTCGGGGAGCGCCTCGGTGAACGCCTCGAGGACGATCTGGCTCGCCTTGCGGCTGGCGACCGTCTCGGCCCTGCCGTGCGCAGCGGCGGCGGTGGCGTGCACGACGTCGCGCCAGCGCGCCGGCAACTCGCCCGCCATGCGCCGCATGTACTCGGCGGCGAGATCCGGGTGCGCAGCGGCATAGGCGTCGAACGACGCGCGCCACGCAGCTTCGGCATCGGCGCCGGTCGCGCTGCCATCCCACGCCGCGTAAGCCTCGTCGGGAACGACGAACGGCGCATGCAGCCAGGCGAGCGCCTCGCGCGTCGCCTTGACCTCTTCGACGCCGAGCGCCTCGCCGTGTGCCTTCGCCGTCCCGGCGCGGGTCGGCGCGCCCTTGCCGATCGTCGTCTTGCAGCAGATGACCGTGGGCTTGCCGCGGTTGCGGTGCGCTTGCGCGATCGCCGCGTCGACCGCGTCGACGTCGTGGCCGTCGACCCCGGCGATCACGTGCCAGCCGTACGCCTCGAAGCGCTTGGGCGTGTCGTCGGTGAACCAGGGCGCGACCGCGCCGTCGATCGAGATGCCGTTGTCGTCGTAGACCGCGATCAGCTTGTCGAGCTTCCACACGCCGGCGAGCGAGCACGCCTCGTGGCTGATCCCTTCCATCAGGCAGCCGTCGCCGAAGAAGACGTAGGTGCGGTGATCGACGATCGGGTGGCCGTCGCGGTTGAACTCGGCGGCGAGCAGCTTCTCCGCGAGCGCCATGCCGACCGCGTTGGCGAGGCCCTGGCCGAGCGGCCCGGTGGTCGTCTCGACGCCGGGCGTGACGCCGAACTCCGGATGACCCGGGGTCTGGCTGTGCAACTGGCGGAAGTTGCGCAGCTCGGAGAGCGCGAGGTCGTAGCCGGTCAGGTGCAAGAGCGAATAGAGCAGCATCGAGCCGTGGCCGTTCGACAGCACGAAGCGGTCGCGGCCGGACCAGCGCGGATTCTTCGGGTTGTGGCGGAGATGGCGGCCCCAGAGCGCAACCGCGATCTCGGCCATTCCCATCGGCGCTCCGGGGTGTCCCGAGTTGGCCTGCTGCACGGCGTCCATCGAGAGGGCGCGGATCGCATTGGCCATGAGGCGCGTGCGTGCTGCGTCGCCCGCGGGTCGGTCGTCGCGCGTCCCCGGACGGCGGGCGCTCTGGCTTTCCGGGGAAACGATCGCGTCCATGGGCAGGGAGGTCCGTGCAGCGGGGAGCCGGCCATTTTAGAGGTCGAGGGAGACGCGGAGCGGCCGTCGATAATCGGCCGATGCGAGGCCTGCACCTGACTGCCGACCTGCGCGGCTGCGCGCCGGCGGGCGCCCTGATGACGGCGACCGCGACGCTCCGATCGACCTGCCTCGCGGCGGTCGCGGGCGCCGGCCTCACGGCGGTCGGCGAACTGTTCCATCGCTTCGCTGCGGTTCCGGACGAACGCAGGGCACCCAGCGGAATCACCGGCGTCGTCCTGCTCGCCGAATCGCATCTCGCAGTCCACACCTGGCCCGAGCTCGGCGCGGCGACGCTCGACGTCTTCGTCTGCAATCTCGGTGCCGACAACTCGGCGCGCGCCGAGGGGCTCCTGGCGGCGCTGATCGCCGCGTTCGCGCCGGTGTCGGTCGAGCGGCAGGCGCTCGAGCGCGGGGCCGGGCCCGCGGCATCGCAAGACGCGTGAAGGCAATCGTCCTCGCCGCCGGACGCGGCCAGCGCATGCGGCCGCTCTCCGACGCGTGCCCGAAGCCGCTCCTCGAGGTCCACGGGAAGCGTCTGATCGAATGGCACATCGAGGCGCTCGCGCGCGCCGGGGTGCGCGACATCGTCGTCAACACCGCCTGGCTCGAGGAAAAGATCGTCGAGACGCTCGGCGACGGATCGCGCTGGAGCGTCGCGCTCGCCTATTCGCGCGAAGGGCGCGACCACGGCGGCGCGCTCGAGACCGCGGGCGGCATCGCCAAGGCCTTGCCGCTCCTCGGCGACGCGTTCTGGATCGTCTCGGCCGACGTCTGGGCGCCCGACTTTCGCTTCGCCGCCGACGCCGCGGCGCGCTTCGTCGCGAGCGGCAGGCTCGCGCGCATCTGGCTGGTGCCGAACCCGAGCTTTCATCCGACCGGCGATTTCGGCCTCGATGCCGACGGCCTCGGCCTCGCCGAGGGCACCGGCCCCGACGGCCGCCGCTGGACCTACGCGAACATCGCGCTCGCGCGTGCGGAGATGTTCGCCGGCATTGCGCCGGGCACCCATGCCGCGCTCGCGCCGCTGCTCTACGGCGGCATGGGCGCGCGGCGGATCGGCGCCGAGATCTACCGCGGCCGCTGGGAGAACGTCGGCACGCCCGAGCAGCTCGCCGCGCTCAACGCTGCGCCAGGCTGATCGCGCTCACGTTGCGAGCGGCAGCGTGACCTCGTCGATGCGCGCCACGATCTCGGGCGTGAGGCGCGGCACGACGTCGACGGCGAGCAGGTTGGCGCGCAGCTGGCCGACGTTCGAGGCGCCGGTGAGCACGGTCGAGACGTGCGGATTGCGCGCCGCCCAAGCGATCGCCAACTGGGCGACGCTCGCGCCGATCTCGGCGGCGATCCCCTCGAGCTCGTCGACCGCGGCGTTCTTCGCTTCGTCGGTCAGGCTCTTGGCGAGCCACGACATGGCCTCGAGCGCGCCGCGGCTGCCGGGCGGGATGCCGTCCCGGTACTTGCCGGTGAGGAGGCCGCTCGCGAGCGGGCTCCAGGTGCTGAGGCCGAGCCCGATGTCGCTGTAAAGGCTCGCGTACTCCTGCTCGACGCGCTTGCGATGGAACAGGTTGTACTGCGGCTGCTCGGTCACCGGCTTATGCAGGTGGTGGCGGTCGGCAATCTCCCAGGCGGCGCGGATGTCGGCCGCGCTCCATTCGCTCGTACCCCAGTAGAGCGCCTTGCCGCGCGTGATCATGTCGCTCATCGCCCAGACCGTTTCCTCGAGCGGCGTATGCGGGTCGGGACGGTGGCAGAAGACGAGGTCGATGAAGTCGAGCTGCATGCGCTTGAGCGAGCCGTCGATCGCCTGCGTCAGGTACTTGCGGTTGAGCGTGTCCATCCGGTTGACGGTGTTGCCCTCGCGCTCGAGGCCCCAGAAGAACTTGGTCGAGACGACGTAGTTCAGCCGCGGCCACCTGAGCGCCTTGATCGCCTCTCCCATGACGACCTCGCTCTGGCCGCGCGCGTAGACCTCGGCGTTGTCGAAGAAGTTGACGCCGTTGTCCATCGCGACCGCGAGCATCTCCTTGGCCGCGGTGACGTCGACCTGCGTGTGGTAGGTGATCCACGAGCCGAGCGAAAGCTCGCTCACTCGAAGACCGCTCGCGCCGAGGCGGCGGTATTGCATGGGCATGGGAGATCCCCGGAATGGCAACGGCGACCAGCGTAGCGGAAAACGCCGTTCGCGCGCCACCGCTACAGTCGCTTCCATGCCCCAGGACATCTCCGCCTTCGTCGCCCGCCGGGCGCGCATCGCCGCGGCGCTACGCGAGGGCGGCGGCGGCGTTGCCGTCGTGCCGACCGCGCCCGAGCGCCCGCGCAACAGCGACAACGACCACCCGTATCGCCACGGCAGCGACTTCCACTACCTGACCGGCTTCGGCGAGCCGAGC
>DASXXO010000323.1:0-3717 GCA_036503045.1 Caldimonas sp.
GGCGCGCTGGCCTCGCCGTCGACGGGGAGTAGCGCCCGCGCGCCGGCTATCCTGTCGCTTCCAACAGCCGGGGTGGAAGCGATGCGCGCGTGGACCGTGGACGCCGACGACATTCGCGTCGCCGAGGACTTCGACGAATCGCTGCTGCACCGCACGCCCGAGATCGACGCGTTCCTGACGCCCGATCGCGACGACAAGTTCATCGTCATCGGCACCAAGGGGTTCGGCAAGACACTGCTGCTGAAGGCCAAGCGCATCCTCTACCAGCGCGAGAGCCAGGCGATCTGCCTGCCGAACGGAAGCCTCCTCGACAAGCCGATCGGCGACAAGATCTTCGGCCGCGAGGCGATCGCCCTGTTCGCCGCGTCGCCCTTGCCGTGGTCGAAGGTGTGGCTCACGGCGATCGCGCTGGCGACGCTCAAGCGCGCCGGCGACGTCGAAGGGCTCAGGCTCGGCGCGCGCCTGAGCGGCCTCGTCGCCGACACCCAGCTGCACAGCGTCATCGACCATTTCGTCCGCCTGCTCGATTTCACGCCGTCCGAGCTGCAGCGCTGCGCGACCGAGACCGACGGCCACCTCGTGCCGCGCCTGCGCGGGCTCAAGGCACCGCTCGCGATCTTCATCGACGGAATCGACGAGTACTTCAACAAGCACGTCGAGGACCAGCCCGCGAACGCGAGCGTCACCGGCGAGCTCTCGCCCAACGTGTGGTTCTTCGCCCAGCTCGGTCTGGTCGAGGTCGCCTACCAGCTGCGCCGCATCAATCATCACCTGAAGATCTTCGCGGCGATCCGCAAGGAAGCGTACGCGCGGCTGCCGCAGCGCACCGCGATGGTCCAGCAGTACCGCGGCAGCGCGGTCGACATCGTCTACTCGCCCGAGAGCCTGCACGAGATCTTCGTCAACAACGTGCGCCTGGTGAAGCCCGACCGGATGGTCAAGCCCGAGATCGCCAAGAGCCGTCCGCTCGAGGCGTTTCTCGGCCGCACCAGCGTCGTCGACATCTACACGCGCGAAGAGGAGGACGCGTTCGAGTACATCTGCCGGCACACGCTGCTCAGGCCGCGCGACCTGATGACGATCGGCGAGCGCCTCACCGCGCTCAGGCCCGACGAGCGCCGCAACGAGTTCCGCATGAAGGAGGCGGTCAACCAGGCGGCGACCGAGATCGCGCACGAGTACCTGGCCGAGATCGCGCCCTACGTCGCCGGGCTCGACCCGGACCGGCTGTTCCAGCGCCTGCCCGGGCACGTCATCGCGCGCGCCGAGCTGGAGGCGATCGTCGAGAGCGACGGCGGCTTCGACGGCCGCGATCCGTTCAGCAGCCTCTACCGCGTCGGCCTGCTCGGCTACGTCCAGCACGACCGCGTGCGCGGCGAGTGGCGCCAGCGGTTCCTCCGCCCCGGCGAGGCGACGCTCGACACCAACGGCGGCCTGCCGCGCGCGACGCACTACCTCGTGCATCCGGTCCTGTTCGACGTGATCGGGCGCATCAATCCGTCGTTCCTGCAGCGGATCGACCGCGCCAACATCGTCGGCTACGACCGGCCGTGGCGCGAGACGATCCAGGTCGACGACGCGCTCAACGTGCGCCAGTGTTGCGTGCTCAAGGCGGACATCCAGTCGTTCGCGAGCCTGATGCGCGCCGGCGCCGACGCTCCGGTGCGCGCCGCGCTCGAGGCGGCAGTGCGTCGCTGGGCGCCGGTCGCGTCGATCACCGAGATCCGCTCCGGCGACGCAGCGATCATCGCCGCCGACGATCCGGTCGCGCTCGCGCAGACGGCGCGCCACCTGATGGACGACGTCTACCAGGCGCCCGGCCAGCCGAGGCTGCGCATCGCCCTGCACTACGGCGAGGTGCAGACGCGCCAGAGTGACCCGGTGCTGCCGACCGAGATCGTCGGCGGCGACGCGATCCTGTGCGCGGCACGCGTCGAGCCGCTCGTCGAGTCGGGCCAGATCTGGGCGACGGAGGAGTTTCGCCAGCAGTTCCTCGAACGGCCTTCGCTCTGGCGGACGTCGCCGCTCACCGGTTCGGGCGGCGACGGGCTCTTCAACATGAAGAAGAAGGGCTCGCAGGAGCCCGACGCCTGGATCCGGCTTTATCGGCTCGAGTCGTGACGCGGCACGGCTGTTGCCTCTACGATCGGCACGTCAACGATCATCTCGAGAGGCTCCCCCATGACGACACGTAGAACGCTCCTTCACGTCGTTCCGGCGGTCGGCGTCGCGCTCGTCGCCGGCCAGGTGCGCGCACAGGCCAACGCCAAGGTGGTCGACGAGAAGGAGCCGCAGGCGGTCGCGCTCGGCTACGTCACCGACGCCAAGCGCACCGACAAGGCGAAGTTCCCCAAGTACGCGCCGCCGCAGCACTGTGCGATCTGCCAGTTCTACCAAGGCGCCGCCACGGCGCCCACCGCCCCGTGCACGATCTTCGGCGGCCGGCCCGTCGACGGGCCGGGCTGGTGCAGTGCCTACGTCGCCAAGGCGTGAACGCGGCGAAGGCGCCGGCTACTGCCGGATGCCTTCGACCTGGATCAGCAGCGGGATCTCGTCGGGCGTGACGTTCGGCAACGCGCCGAGCCCGAACTGGCTGCGCTGGATCGAGCTGATGAAGTCGCCGCCGCACACCTCGCGCTTGAGCTGCGAGTTCTCGTAGCAGTTGAAGCGCCTCGCCGAGAGCACGACCGGCTGCGACTTGCCCATCAGCGTCAGCGTGCCGGACACCGACGACAGCTTGTCGCCCTCGAAGGTGACCGCGTCGGCGACGAAGCGGGCGGTCGGGTTCTGCGCGACGTTGAAGAAGCGCTCGCCTTGCAGGAGGCCGGTGAGCGACGAAGGGAGCACGCTGACCGTGGCGAGGTCGATCGTGATGTCGACCTTGCCCGTCTTCGCGGCACGGTCGAGCGTGACCGTGCCCTGCCTGGCCTGGAGCCGGCCGCGCTGCGTCGACGTGCCGAAGTGCACCGCCTCGAAAGTGACGATCGTGTGAAGGGGATCGATCGCGTAGGTCGCAGGCTCGGCCGAGGCGGCGGCGCCGGCGAGGAGCGCCGCAGCGGCAAGGATGGTCTTGATCATCGAGAGTCTCCGGGGTTCGTTGTGAAAGGCGCGGCTAGAGCGGGCCGACGCCGGTGAACACGAGCTTGAAGCGGACGCGGACGTCGTTGGCGACGAGCGACAGGTCGGCCCACTCCTTCTCGCCGATCTTGTAATCGAGCCGCTGGAGTGTGACCTCGCCGGTCGCGGTCGAAAGCGGGCCGGCCTGGACGATGGTGACCGGCACGACGAGCTCGCGCGCAGTTCCCTTGAGTTCGAACTTGCCCTTCGCCTCGAAGCGCCCGCCGCCTGCGCCGATGATCGCGCTCGACCGGAAGACGGCGCGCGGATAGTTCTTGGCGTCGAACCAGAGGGCGCCCGGCAGCTCGGCGTCGGAATCGGCGAAGCCGACGGTCGCACTCGCGGTGTCGATCGTCACCGTCACCGAGCCGGTCTGCGGCGCCTTCGGCTCGAGCGTGAGCTGCGCATCGAATCGCTTGAAGCGGCCCTCGACCGGCACGCCGCTCTGCTTCAGCTGAAACGTGATCTCGCTCTGCGTGGGCACGAGCTTGGCCGCCTCGACGGCATCGACCCGGGCGGCCGCGACCGCGAGCGCGAGGAACGCGAGCAATCGACGGCACGCGATCACGCACGCCTCCGCGAGGGCCACCACGGCCACAT
>DASXXO010000324.1:0-3378 GCA_036503045.1 Caldimonas sp.
CACGCTGCTGTAGCGCACGCCGGCGTGCACCGTCCAGCGCTCGGCGAAGTGCCACGACGCCTGCGCATACGGGTCGGTGCTGGTGACGGTGTTGTCCTCGTCGCGGCGCAGCGCGCCCTGGACGCCGAGCGTGGTGCCGACGAAGTTCTGGTAGCCGAGGCGGTGCTCGTCGAGCGTGTCGTAGGCAACCCCGGCGACGATCGTGAAGGGCGCGTCGGCGAGGCGCGTCTGCGCGGTCCAGCGCAGGTCGCCGCCGCGGTAGTCGCGCCCCAGATCGATGACGCCGCCCGGATGAAGCGGGCTCGCCTGCGGTGCGACCGGAATCGCCTGGAACTGGACCGTGCTGCGGTGGCCGCCGTAGGCGAGCGCGCGCAAGGTGTTGACCTCATCGAGCCGGCGCTCCCAGGTCGCGCCGACCTGGGTCTGCTCGACCGTCTTTCTGGTGTCGAACTGGATCGCCGCCGGATCGACGCTGCGCGGATCGGCGTCGAACTGGGCCCGCGTGAGGCCGAGCGGGTCCTGGGCCTTGGGCAGGTCGACGTGGTTGACGATCAAGGTCAGCTTGTCGGCGTCGGTGCGCCAGGTGAGCTTGGCGTTGCCGATGTTGCGCTCGGCCGCGCTGTGGTCGCGGTAGCCGTCGGTGTGGAAGTTGCTGCCGCTGACGACGTAGCCGAACGCGCCGACCGCCCCGCTCGCCTTGGCGCCGACCCGGAGGGCTCCGTAGCTGCCGCCGGCAACGGCCGCGCCGAACGAAGGCGGGCCGCTGCCGTCTTCGGTGAAGACCTGGATCACGCCGCCCGACGAGTTGCCGTAGAGCGCCGAGAAGGGACCCCGCAGGACCTCGATCCGGTCGGCCGAGCCGAGGTCGACATTGGTGATCTGGCCCTGGCCGTCGGGCAGCGTCGCCGGGATGTCGTCGACATAGAGGCGCACACCGCGGATCCCGAAGGTCGAGCGCGCGCCGAAGCCGCGCACCGAGATCTGCACGTCCTGGGCGTAGTTCTGGCGGTCGCGCGCGAGCAGGCCGGGGACGCCGCCGAGGTTTTCCGAGATGTTGACCTGCAGCTTGGCGTCGCGGATCGTCTCGCTGCCGATGCGATC
This sequence comes from Caldimonas sp., assembly GCA_036503045.1. Lineage (GTDB taxonomy): Bacteria > Pseudomonadota > Gammaproteobacteria > Burkholderiales > Burkholderiaceae_C > Schlegelella_A. Next base: position 1,102 of record DASXXO010000324.1, read on the forward strand.
GATCGAGGCCGGCACCTGGAACGGCGACTCCGCGGTCCTGGTCGCGGTGACGACCACCGGCGCCAGCCGCGCCTGGGTGTCTGCGTCGGCGCTCTGCGCGCGCGCTTCGGGTGCGCCGCCGGCGAGCGTGCACGCGACGGCCGCTACCGAAGCGGTCAATGCCATGCGCCGTCTCTCCCTTGCGATGCTGATGAGGCGCCCCGACACGGGGCAGAGCATAGGGGCAAGGCAGGCTCGGCGCGAGCGTCGACGACGCCGGTCGAAGCAACGGCGCGTCAGGGGTTTTCCTAAGGAGGCTTCGTCAAGGCACGCGCGCATGATCTCTTGTGCAGCGGGCCGACGCGCGACGCGCACGCGCGCGCCGGGCAGGAAGTGACTGACCTCCAAGGAGACGAAACATGGCAGCAAGCAACGGCAGCGCACGCGGGCGCGTCGCGCTGGTCACCGGCGGGATGGGCGGACTCGGCGAGACGATCGCCACCAAGATGGTCGACGCGGGCTATCGCGTCGTCGTCACCTACTCGCCCGGCAACACCAAATACCGCGAGTGGGTGCAGGCGATGAAGGACAGGGACTACGACATCCTCGCGGTGCAGTGCGACGTGGCCGACATGGATTCGTGCGCGCGCGCCGTCGCCGATGTGCAGGGCAAGGTCGGCGCGGTCGACATCCTGATCAACAACGCCGGCATCACGCGCGACATGACCTTCAAGAAGATGGACAAGGTCAACTGGGACGCGGTCATGCGCACCAACCTCGACAGCTTGTTCAACATGAGCAAGCAGGTCGTCGACGGGATGGTCGAGCGCAACTGGGGCCGCGTGGTCAACGTCTCGTCGGTGAACGGCTCCAAGGGCGCGTTCGGCCAGACCAACTACTCCGCCGCCAAGGCCGGCGTGCACGGCTTCACCAAGGCGCTCGCACTCGAGGTCGCGAAGAAGGGCGTCACCGTCAACACGATCTCGCCCGGCTACATCGGGACCAAGATGGTGACGGCGATCCCCGAGGAGATCCTGAACACCAAGATCCTGCCGCAGATCCCGGTCGGGCGGCTCGGCAAGCCCGAGGAAGTCGCCGGGCTCATCATCTATCTCGCCTCCGACGAGGCGGCATTCGTGACCGGAGCGAACATCGCGATCAACGGCGGCCAGCATATGCAGTGACGCCGCGGCACAGCCAACCAGGAGCACGCTCATGATCAAGGCCGGGTTCAACCAGGAAGCGCTGATCACGATGTTCGCCGAGGCGAGCGCCAAGCAGGGCGAAGCGCTCCGCAAGGCGGTCAGCGCAGCGACGTTGCGGGCGCTGCAGGGGCGCGAGCTGACGCTCGACAACATCCGCAAGGTGGTCAAAAACGTCGCCGGGGCGGCGTCGATGGGCATCGCGCGGAACCCGGCGTCGCAGCTCGACGTCGAAGGCATGCTCGGCAAGGCGCTCGCCGGCATCGACGCGGCACTGCTGCAGGCAGTCGAGGCGAACCGCAAGGCGCTCGAGCAGTTCGTCAATGGCGGCGTATCGCTGACCGAAAAGCCCCTCAAGGAGGCGCTCGCCAACCTCGAGAAGATGGAAGACGTCTTCTTTGCCGCGGTGACCAAGGCGAGCCAGTCGACCGGCACGCTGCAAGGTCCCTGGCAGGGTGCGCTCGACGCCTTCAGGTCGAAGGGCAGCGCGACCGGCACGCAGGCCGAGAAGACGGTCGAGACGCTGCTCGGCCAGGCGCAGACCATGCTCCGCGACAACCGCGCGTCGAGCGTGCGCGCGGCGCAGACGATGCTCGACAGCTATGCGGCGCTGGCGAGCGGCATCCTGATCGGCATGTCCGAGGGACTGCAGGCGGGAACCAGAGGACGGACGTCCTCGGAGGCGTCCGGCGGCGGCGAAGCGAGTGCGCCAGCCCCTGCTCCTGCCGCCAAGCGGGCGCCAGCGCGCGCCGCTGCGAAGCGCAGCGCGCGCTGATCAGATCGGCTTGGCGGCCGCGACGGCGGCCAGGACGTTTGCGACCCGCGCCGCGACGGCCGGGTCGTGGCGGATCGGTCGCCCCCACGCGCGGTCGGTCTCGCCCGCGACCTTGCTCGTCGCGTCCAGTCCCATCTTGCCTCCGAGGCCCGGCACCGGCGAGGCGAAGTCGAGCGAATCGATCGGCGTGTGGTCGACCAGCACGGTGTCGCGCACCGGGTCCATGCGGGTCGTGATCGCCCAGACGACCTCGGTCCAGCTGCGCACGTCGACGTCGTCGTCGGTGACGACGATGAACTTGGTGTACATGAACTGGCGCAG
>DASXXO010000325.1:0-11495 GCA_036503045.1 Caldimonas sp.
CCTGTTCGACGCGACGCGCACGGCAGACGAGACCCGAGGCAAGCCCGACCCGCTGATGCTCGTCGAGCTGATGAACGAGCTCGGCGCCGCGGCATCGCGCACCCTCATGGTCGGCGACACGACGCACGACCTGCAGCTCGCCGAGAACGCGGGCTGCGCGAGCGTCGCCGTCAGCTTCGGCGCGCATGCGCCCGACGAGTTCGCGAGCCACGCGCCGCTGCACGTCGCCCATTCGACGGCCGAGCTTTCCGCCTGGCTCGCCGAGCATGCCTGAGGGCGCCAGCGCCGCGCTGCCGGCGCTCCCTTCGCTGCCGCCGCAACGGGTGTGCGCCGGCAGTGATCTGGTCGAGCGCGGCCGCGCGGTCCTGTTCGACGTGGTGCACTTCCGCGAGCCGGCGCGAGCCTTCGCGCTCCGCTTCGACGGCCGCGTCGTCGCCTACCTGAACCGCTGCGCGCATGTGCCCACCGAGCTCGACTGGCAGCCCGGCGAGTTCCTCGACGCCGGTCGCGAGTTCATCATCTGCTCGATCCACGGCGCCGCCTACGAGGCGCGGAGCGGCCGCTGCATCGGCGGCCCGTGCGGCCGCGGGCGTCTCCTCGCGCTCGACGTCGTCGAACGCGACGGCGCGGTCTGGTGGCTGCCGACGCGCGACACGCGTCCGGTGTTCGCCGACTGACCGCCGCGTGCACCGCCGGCGGGCGCCGACCGCTCGCCCGGTGCGGTGCCAGGTTGGTGCGGGCGTCGCCTGCACTTGGTGCGGCCGGGTGCGCGCGGCCTCCCGTTCGCGTGGCACAGGGCTTGCGAATGTCGTCGCTGACGAACAGCCGTTCGCCGCCATCACTGAAAAGCCCATCGGACCACTCGGAGGACCCCCCATGAAACGACGCTTCGCGCTCAAAGCCGCCTGCGCAGCACTTGCTGTCTCCGGCCTCATCTCGATGCCCGCGCTTGCGGCCGACACCATCAAGGTGGGGATCCTGCACTCGCTGTCGGGGACGATGGCGATCTCCGAGACCGTGCTCAAGGACACGGCGCTGATGACGATCGACGAGATCAACGCCAAGGGCGGCGTGCTCGGCAAGCAGCTCGAGCCCGTGGTCGTCGACCCGGCGTCGAACTGGCCGCTGTTCGCCGAGAAGGCCAAGCAGCTGATCACGCAGGACAAGGTGGCGGTCGTGTTCGGTTGCTGGACCAGCGTCTCGCGCACGTCCGTGCTGCCGGTGTTCGAGGAGAACGACGCGCTGCTCTTCTATCCGGTCCAGTACGAGGGCGAGGAGCTCTCGAAGAACGTCTTCTATACGGGCGCCGCGCCCAACCAGCAGGCGATTCCCGCGGTCGAGTACCTGATGAGCAAGGACGGCGGCTCGGCCAAGCGCTTCGTCCTGCTCGGCACCGATTACGTCTATCCGCGCACGACCAACAAGATCCTGCGCGCATTCCTGCACAGCAAGGGCATCACCGATGCCGACATCATGGAGGAGTACACGCCGTTCGGCCACTCCGACTACCAGACGATCATCGCCAAGATCAAGAAGTTCGCCTCCGAAGGCAAGAAGACCGCGGTCGTCTCGACCATCAACGGCGACTCGAACGTGCCGTTCTACAAGGAGCTCGGCAACCAGGGCCTGAAGGCGACGGACGTTCCGGTCGTCGCCTTCTCGGTCGGCGAGGAAGAGCTGCGCGGCGTCGACGCCAAGCCACTGGTCGGCCACCTGGCCGCCTGGAACTACTTCATGTCGATCAAGAACCCGACCAACACCGCGTTCATCAAGGAGTGGAGCGACTACGCCAAGGCCAAGAACATCGCCGGCCACAAGGACAAGCCGCTCACCAACGACCCGATGGAGGCGACCTACATCGGCATCCACATGTGGGCGCAGGCGGTCGAGAAGGCGAAGTCGACCGATCCCGACAAGGTGATCGCGGCGATGGCCGGCCAGACCTTCAAGGCGCCGGGCGGGTTCGTTTCGACCATGGATCCGAAGAACCACCACCTGCACAAGCCCGTCTTCATCGGCGAGATCAAGAGCGACGGCCAGTTCAACGTCGTCTGGAAGACTCCCGGCCCGATCAAGGCCCAGCCGTGGAGCCCGTACATCCCCGAGAACAAGGGCAAGAAGGACGAGCCCGAGAAGAAGTGACATTCGAGGGCGCGTGAGCGCCCTTCGAATGTCATCCTGAGCGAAGCGAAGGATCTCGACGGCGGCGCGCCCGAGATCCTTCGCTTTGCTCAGGATGACAGTTCGTGCCCTTCTGCTCTCGGCGTGTGCCCTGGTGTTCGCCGCGCTCACCCCGAACGCTTTCGCGCTCACGCCCGAGCAGACGCTGGCGATCGCCTCCGGCGACAACGACTCGCGCATCGCCGCGCTCGGCGCTGCCGTCGCGAGCGGCGACGCGCGCCTGGCGGCGTTCGTCCAGGCGTTGCTCGACGACGAGGTCAAGGTCGCCGGCGACAAGGTCTTCGTCGTCCACGACGGCAGGGCGAGCGACGCCGCGAGCGGCGCCGCCGCGACCCTTCCCGAGGGCGCCGAAGACGTCACCAACAACAACCGCACGCGCGGCGCGCTCGAAGCCGCGCTCGCCGGCCTGCGCGTGCTCTCGCCGGAGCTCGCCGTGCGACGCGCTGCGGTCGACGAGCTCGCCAAGGCTTCGCTCGACGAGTCGCAGTTGCCGCTGATCGAGAAGGCGTTCGCGGCCGAGACCGACGCCGGGCTGAAGGGCCGGCTCGAGCGCATGCGCGCGACGATCCTCGTCTCGTCGTCCGACCGCACCAAGCGCCTGGCCGCCGCCAAGGAGCTCGCCGGCAGCAACCAGAGCGCGGTCGCGAGCCTGCTGCAGGAGCGCCTCGCACCCGGTGGCGAGAGCGACGCGGAAGTGCGCGCCGGGCTGCAGCAGGCGCTCTCGTCGGTGCGCGCGCGGCTCGCCTGGGGCGAGCGTCTGGCGGTCGTCTTCACCGGGATCAGCCTCGGCTCGGTGTTGCTGCTCGTCGCCCTCGGGCTGGCGATCACGTACGGCCTGATGGGCGTCATCAACATGGCGCACGGCGAGCTGATGATGATCGGCGCGTACACGACCTACGTCGTCCAGAACTTGTTCCGCAGCTACTGGCCCGGAGCGTTCGACGCCTACGTGCTCGCCGCCATCCCGGCCGCCTTCCTGGTCTCGGCGCTGGTCGGCGCAGTGCTCGAGCGCGGCGTGATCCGCTTCCTCTACGGCCGGCCGCTCGAGACGCTGCTCGCCACCTGGGGCATCAGCCTCGTCCTGCAGCAGGCGGTGCGCTCGATCTTCGGCGCGCAGAACGTGCCGGTCGAGAACCCCGGCTGGCTCTCGGGCGGGGTCGAGGTGATGAGCAACCTCGTGCTGCCGTTCAACCGGATCGCGATCATCGCGTTCGGCGTGATCGTCCTCGGCGCGGTCGCGTTCCTGATCGCGCGCACGCGCTTCGGCCTGTTCATCCGCGGCGTGACGCAGAACCGTCGCATGGCCTCGTGCGTCGGCGTCGACACGGCGCGGATCGACATGCTCGCGTTCTCGTTCGGCGCCGGCATCGCCGGTCTGGGCGGCGTTGCCCTCTCGCAGATCGGCAACGTCGGCCCCGACCTCGGGCAGAGCTACATCGTCGACTCGTTCCTGGTCGTCGTCCTCGGCGGCGTCGGCCAGCTCGCCGGCACGGTGGTCGCGGGTCTCGGCCTCGGCGTCCTCAACAAGCTGCTCGAAGGCGTCGCAGGCGCCGTGCTCGCGAAGATCGCGGTGCTCGTCTTCATCGTCATCTTCATCCAGAGGAAGCCCTCGGGCCTGTTTGCGATGAAGGGCCGGAGCGCGGAGGCATGAGCGCGGTCCTGGCGGCCTCCGCGATCAGCGGCCAACGCAGGTCGTCGATGCTCCTCGGGATACGCGGCTGGGCCGGCGTGACGATCGCGCTCGTCGTCGTCGCGGTGATCGCGCCGGTCGCCAACCTGCTCGTCCCGGCGGGCAGCGTCTTTCACCTGAGCGAATACGCGGTCCAGCTGGTCGGCAAGATCATGTGCTACGCGATGTGCGCGCTGGCGATGGACCTGATCTGGGGCTACACCGGAATCCTCTCGCTCGGGCACGGCGTCTTCTTCGCGCTCGGCGGCTACGCGATGGGCATGTACCTGATGCGCCAGATCGGCAGCGACGGCCAGTACCGCCTGCCGATGCCCGACTTCATGGTCTTCCTCAACTGGAAGGAGTTTCCCTGGCACTGGGCGCTCTCGGACTCCTTCGTCGCCCAGATGGCGCTGGTCGTCCTCGTTCCGGGCGTGCTCGCCTTCGTGTTCGGCTTCTTCGCGTTCCGCTCGCGCATCAAGGGCGTCTACTTCTCGATCATCACGCAGGCGATGACCTACGCGACGATGCTGCTCTTCTTTCGCAACGAGACGGGCTTTGGCGGCAACAACGGCTTCACCGACTTCAAGCGGATCCTGGGGGCGCCGATCGCGACGCCGACCATGCGCATGCTCCTCTTCGTCATTACCGGCTGCACGCTGATCGCCTTCTTCCTCGTCGCGCGGGCGATCGTCGAGAGCAAGTTCGGGCGCGTCCTGCAGGCGATCCGCGACGCCGAGAGCCGGGTGATGTTCACCGGCTACGACCCGCTGCGCTACAAGCTCGCGATCTGGACCCTCTCGGCGGTGATGTGCGGCATCGCCGGCGCGCTCTACGTGCCGCAGGTCGGCATCATCAACCCGAGCGAGATGACGCCGGCGGCGTCGATCGAGATCGCGATCTGGACCGCGGTCGGTGGCCGCGCGACGCTGGTCGGCCCGATCGTCGGCGCGTTCTTCGTCAACGGCGCGAAGAGCTGGTTCACGCAGGCGTTCCCCGAGTTCTGGCTGTACGCGCTCGGCGCGATGTTCATCGCCGTCACGCTGTTCCTGCCGCAAGGGATCGTCGGCCTGGTGCGCGGCCCGGGCGGAGTCGTCGCCCGGCTGCGCCGCAGCGCGCAGAAGGAAGGCGGGAGCGCGACATGACGCCCGACCTGATGCGTGCCGGCGCGCAGGCGCGCCGCGCTGCCGAGCAGCGCGCGCTGACGGCGGGCGCGGGCAAGTCGGGCGGCCGCAAGGCGAGCTACTCGCGCGTCGCCCGTCCCGGCGAGCTCGACGTCACCCACGGCGCGATCCTCTACCTCGACGACATCACCGTCAGCTTCGACGGCTTCAAGGCGCTCAACGCGCTCTCGCTTTCCATCAGCGCGGGCGAGATGCGCTGCATCATCGGCCCGAACGGAGCCGGCAAGACGACGATGATGGACGTCATCACCGGCAAGACGCGGCCCGACGCCGGCCAGGCGTTCTTCGGCTCGACGATCGACCTGCTGCGCCTGCGCGAGAACGAGATCGCCTCGATCGGCGTCGGTCGCAAGTTTCAAAAGCCCACCGTGTTCGAGCACCTCTCGGTGTTCGAGAACCTCGAGCTCGCGCTCAAGACCGAGCGCGGCGTGCGCGCGTCGCTGTTCTTCCGCCTCTCGGGCGAGCAGCTCGACCGGATCGGCGCGACCCTCGTCCTGATCCACCTGAAGGAGCACGCGCAGCGCAGCGCCGGCGCGCTCTCGCACGGCCAGAAGCAGTGGCTCGAGATCGGCATGCTGCTGATCCAGGATCCGCTCCTGCTCCTGCTCGACGAGCCGGTCGCCGGGATGACCGACGAGGAGACCGAGCGCACCGCCGAGCTCTTCCTCTCGCTCGAGGGCAGCCATTCGCTGGTCGTCGTCGAGCACGACATGAGGTTCATCCACGCCCTCACGCACGGCAATCCGGCCAAGAAGGTCACCGTGCTGCACGAGGGAAGCGTGCTCGCCGAGGGCTCGCTCGCCGATGTGCAGGCCAATGAAAAGGTGGTCGAGGTCTATCTTGGGCGATAGCGCCCGCGCGATGACGGCCCTGGCCGTCGCCGCGGGCGCTGGCGCTCCCGGCGTCGCGCTGGCCACGGCGGCGCGCGCTGCCGACGCGCCTGCAGCGCTCCTCGAGGTCGACGGACTGCAGCAGTACTACGGCGGCTCGCACATCCTGCGCAACGTCGCGTTCGAAGCGGCGGCGGGCGAGGTGACGGTGATCCTCGGGCGCAACGGCGTCGGCAAGACGACGCTGCTGAAGAGCCTGATGGGCGTCGTTCCGGTGCGCTCGGGCACGATTCGCCTCGCCGGCGCCGACATCACGCACGAGACGCCGTACCAGCGCGTCCGCCGCGGCGTCGGCTACGTGCCGCAGGGGCGCGAGATATTCGCCCGCCTGACGGTCGCGGAAAACCTGCAGATGGGGCTCGCGACGCGCGCTGCCGGCACCGCGCTCCCCGGCGAGCTGTTCGAGCTCTTCCCGGTGCTGAGGGAGATGCTGCACCGGCGCGGCGGCGACCTCTCCGGCGGCCAGCAGCAGCAGCTCGCGATCGCGCGCGCACTCGCTGCCGTGCCGCGCCTGCTCGTCCTCGACGAGCCGACCGAAGGGATCCAGCCTTCGATCATCAAGGACATCGGCCGCGTCATCCGCATGCTCGCCGACGTCGGCCTTTCGGTCGGCGGCAAGCAGCAGCCGATGGCGATCGTCCTGGTCGAGCAGTACTACGACTTCGCGGCCGAGTTCGCCGATCGCTATCTGGTGATGGAGCGCGGCGAGGTGGTCCAGCGCGGCCGCGGCGCCGACATGAAGGCTGAGGGCGTCCGCGCCCGCATGTCGATCTGACGGCGGTGGCGCACCGGGCGCCCGCGGCGCTCGAACTTCAGGCGGTCGAGCGCAGCAAGTCGCGCAGCGAGCGGACCTTGTCGTGGTTGCGCTTCGCCCCTTCGTACTGGCGCTCGACGATCGCCGCGACGTCGCTCGGCAGAGCCTTCTTGATCGCTTCGCGATAGCGCGCGAGCGCCGCATCCTCGGCACGCTCGCACTCCTCGAGGATCGCCTTGTCGTCGTTGCCGGTGAGGGTCGCCTTGAGGTTGACCCAGCCGCGGTGCAGCGTGCCCGCCATGCTGCTGTGGTGCTCGGGCTTCGCGCCCAGCCAGACGACTTCGGCCTGCAGCTCGGTCGCACCCTGGCGGCATGATTCGGAGCACTCGAACAAGATCGTGCGAAGCTGCGCCGACTTCACGTGATCGGCGCTCATCCGAAAGCCGTACTCGCCGTCCTTGCACGTCTCGATCAGCTTGTTGAGGGTGTCGATGGCGGCGTCGATGTCCATGGGGACCTCCGCGCGGTTGGGATGATCCTTCGCTGGCAGTTCGCATGCCCGGCGCGGCCACAATGCGCTTCCCGCACGCGCTCGAAAGGCCGCTTCGATGGTCACGGTCCACCACCTCAACAACTCGCGCTCGCAGCGCGTTCTCTGGCTGCTCGAGGAGCTCGGCGTGCCGTACGAGATCAAGAAGTACCAGCGCGACGCCAAGACGATGCTGGCGCCGCCCGAGCTCGCGCGCGTCCATCCGCTCGGCAAGTCGCCGGTCGTCACCGACGACGGCGTCACCGTCGCCGAGTCGGGGGCGATCCTCGAGTACCTGCTCGAGAAGTACGGCAACGGCCGTCTCGTCCTGCCGCCCGGCACCGAGGAGCGCCGGCGCTTCACGTACTGGATGCACTTCGCCGAAGGCTCGGCGATGCCGCAGCTGCTGCTCAAGCTGATCTTCGACCGGCTCGGGACCGGGCCGATGCCGTTCTTCGCCAAGCCGATCGCCCGCGGCATCGCCGGCAAGGTGAAGGCCATGCTGGTCGAGCCGAACCTCAAGCGCCAGCTCGACTTCATGGAGAGCGAGCTCGCCAGGAGCGAGTGGTTTGCGGGCAATGACTTCAGCGCCGCCGACATCCAGATGAGCTTCCCGGTCGAGGCGGCGCGGCAGCGCGCCGGCCTCGACGCGGGCCGGCCGAAGCTGATGGAGTTTCTGCGCAAGATCCACGCCCGGCCGGCCTACCGGCGCGCGCTCGAGCGCGGCGGACCCTACAGCTTCGCGAACGATTGACGCGCCGCGCCTGCGATGCGGCTCAGCGCGTCGCCTCGCCGGACGACGAGGGCGGATCGAAGCGGGCCGGCTGGCGCAGCGGGCGTGCCGCGCTCTCGCGCGCAGGCTTGGCCCCGCCTCCCGCGGCGTCGTCGCCCAGCGACGTGCGCGCGAGCTGCGTCGGCCGGGCGGCAGTCGGCGCCGGCTCGTCGAGCAACGCGAGCATCGGGCTCCTGATCGACATGGCGAAGCCGACGACGTTGCGCCCCGGATCGAACGGAAGCTTCTGACGCGGGTTGGCGCCGCGCGCGAGGAGGAACTTCACCATCTCGCCTTGCGCCGCCTGATCGGGAAGGTATCCTGGGAGCAGCACCCGCTGCAGGGGAACGAACGGGAGCTGCGCGCCACGGCTCGGCGGCGCCACGTTCAGGAGCTGCGGAAGCTCGTAGAACCACCAATCGAGGGCAGCCCAGTTGCTGGTTCGAAGCGCTTCCTCGAAGCCGCTCGGCAGCACTCCGTCGTAATGGTCGAGCGCCGCCTGCGGCGAGTGGCCCGCGATCTGCAGCTCGCGGCCGAAGCGCGAGACGAGCATTTCCGGGTCGAGCGCCTCGAGCGGGCTGAACGAGAGCATTCCCGGCTCCAGCTCGCCGCGGTCGAGCCAGCCGACCAGCACCCGGTCGAGGCCGGCGGCGCGCCCATTGCTGCAGCTGAACATGCGGAACACGTCGTGCCGGATCGCGCGCGCGTCGCTCTCGGCGAGGTAGACGAACGCATTCAGGACCTGCGGCGGGGCCGTCTGGAAGTTCGGGCAAGCGTCGACGTCGGCGAGATCCTGCAGCGGCGAGCGCGCGCAACGCTCGCTCATCGCGCCCTTCTCGAGCAGCTCCGGCAAGGCCCGCCAGAGGCGCGCGTCCTGCGTCGCCGGCGCGAGCGCGCACGCCTGCAGCCCGCTATTGGCAATGTCCTCGGCGCGAATGCTGCCGGGGACGTAGGTGCAGCGCGGATTCAGTGCGCGCTGCACGGTGTTGAGCATGATGCAGGGCGTCGGGTCGTCTTCGGTGAGCTTGGCGTGGACATACTTGGTGATGTCCCACGACACGCTCGAGTCGGTCGCGATGCCGGCGGCGGTGAAGATCAGCGCGGGCGCCGCGCAGCCGGCGAGCGCAGCCGCGGCGATCGCGATCGCGGCAAGCAGGCCGGCGGGGCGGAGGGCGCGGTGCATGGCAGGTTCCGAGTCGGCCGTCCGAGCGGCGGCGCGACGGGGCGCTGCAGCGGAACGGGAAACGATCTTAGGCAGGCGGAGCGCGCCAAGTCTGTGAACAAACGCCCCGATCCGGGCCGATCTCGTAACACGACGTGCAGGGCTACACGACGCGCAACTGCGCGGCACGGGATACAGTGATCGCGTGCCGTCCTGACGGCGCTACACGTTTGCTTACGAGGAGATGCTCATGAGAGACGGTCGATCGCTCGCCAGAACATGGTCGCTGCGGTGCAGCGCGGCCCTGGTCTTGGCGGCCGCTGGGTGCGCCGGCGTTGTCTACGCCGCCTCGGTGGCCCCGGTCGCCGCCGAAAACGGCATGGTCGTCACCGCGCAGCACCTCGCGACCGAGGTCGGCGTCGACGTGTTGCGCCGTGGCGGCAACGCGGTCGACGCCGCGGTCGCGGTCGGCTATGCGCTGGCGGTGGTCTATCCGGCGGCCGGCAACCTCGGCGGCGGCGGCTTCATGACCCTGCAGCTCGCCGACGGCAGGAAGACCTTTCTCGACTTCCGCGAGAAGGCGCCGCTCGCCGCGACGCGCGACATGTACCTCGACGCGGCGGGCAACGTCGTGAAGGGCGCGACGACCGAGGGCTATCTCGCGGTCGGCGTTCCCGGCACGGTGTCGGGCCTCGAGACCGCGCTCGCGAAGTACGGCACGATGAAGCGCGCCGACCTGATCGCACCGGCGATCCGCCTCGCCGAGCAGGGCTTCGTTCTCGACCAGGGCGACGCCGAAATTTTCGCGACCACGACCGACGCGTTCAAGGTCGACCCTCCGACGACCGCGATCTTCCTGAAGGCCGGCGGGCAGCCGTACCTCGCCGGCGACCGGCTGGTCCAGAAGGATCTCGCGGCGACGCTGCGCCAGATCCGCGAGGCCGGCGCCGCAGGCTTCTACAAGGGGCCGGTGGCGCGCGCGATCGTCGCCTCGAGCAGCGCCGGCAAGGGCCTCATCACGCAGGCCGACCTCGACCAGTACGCGACCCGCGAGCTGGCGCCGGTCGAGTGCGACTACCGCGGCTACCACGTCGTCTCGGCACCGCCGCCGAGCTCGGGCGGCGTCATCATCTGCGAGATCCTCAACGTCCTCGAGGGCTATCCGCTCAAGGACTGGGGCTTCCGCGCGGCGCAGGCGGTGCACGTGCAGATCGAGGCGATGCGCCACGCCTACGTCGACCGCAACAGCTATCTCGGCGATCCGGACTTCGTCAAGAACCCGCTCGACCGCCTGCTCGACAAGGCCTACGCGGCCAAGCTCCGCGCCGCGATCGATCCGCAAAAGGCGGCGATCTCGCAGAACCTGAAGCCCGGCGTCGCGCCGCACGAGGGCACCAACACGACCCACTATTCGATCGTCGACGACAAAGGCAACGCCGTCTCGGTCACCTACAGCCTCAACGACTGGTTCGGTGCGAAAGTCACCGCCGCCCATACCGGGGTGCTGCTGAACGACACGATGGACGACTTCACCGTCAAGCTCGGCGTTGCGAACATCTATGGGCTGGTGCAGGGCGAGGCCAACGCGATCGCGCCGCGCAAGACGCCGCTCTCGTCGATGAGTCCGACCATCGTGAGCAAGGACGGCCGGCCGGTGATGGTCGTCGGCACACCCGGCGGCAGCCGGATCATCACCGCGGTGCTGCACACGGTCATCAACGTGATCGATTACGGGATGAACGTGCAGGAGGCGGTCGACGCGCCGCGCTTTCACCAGCAGTGGCTGCCCAATCCCACCAACCTCGAGACGTTCGCGCTCAGCCCCGACACGCGCAAGATCCTCGAGGGCATGGGCCACGTGTTCGCAGGCCCGCAGCCGGAGAACCACGTCGTCGCCATCCTCGTCGGCGCGCCGACGCTCGGAGGCAAGCCGGTCGGCACGAACCGCTTCTACGGTGCGAACGACCCGCGCCGAAACAGCGGTCTCGCGCTCGGGTACTAGTGGAGTGCGCCGATTTGTTCAGCACTGATGAGCATGTTTGCCCGATGCAGCGTTGGCGCGGGTGACCTTGGCGAGGATGTCGGCGGCGGCGGCCGTCCAGATGAACCGCTTCGGGTCTTGGTTGTGATGCTCGATGTAGCCGTTGATCGCGTGCTCGAGGTCGGCCACGCTGGCGAAGCTGTCGCGCTTGATGCGGTTCTCGGAGATGTCGCGGAAGAACCGCTCGACTATGTTCAGCCACGAGTCGCTGGTGGGGGTGAAGTGCATGACAAAGCGCGGAGCCTGGCGAGCCAGGCCTGCACGTCGGGATACCTGTGGGTGGCGTAGTTGTCGACGATCAGGTGCAGCTGCA
>DASXXO010000326.1:0-2675 GCA_036503045.1 Caldimonas sp.
GACGGTGCCGCTGTTCTCCGACCTCGCGCGCGACGGCGACGCAAAGCGCATCGTCGAGCTCTTCACTTCGCCCTCGATCATCGGCAAGCCGACCGTCGTCGGGCCGCGGGTGCCGGCGGCGCAGGTCGCGGCGCTGCGCAAGGCCTTGCGCGCGATCGACAACAGCGCCGCCGAGGCGCGCGACGGCGTCGACGAGGACCTCGCCTTCCATCGCCTGCTTGCGCAGACGTCTGGCAACCCGCACTTCGGCCGCCTGCTCGAATTCCTCGAGCAGTACACGCGCGAGGCGATGCGCGTGACACGCCGCAACGACGCGACGCGCGCCGATTTCGTCGAGGCGGTGCGCGCCGAGCACGCGGCGATCGTCGAGGCGATCGCCGCCGGCGACGCGGCGCTCGCGCGGCGCCGCGCCCTGCAGCACATGCGCGGCGGCGACCGGCGCATGCGGAGCGTCGCGCCGGCCGGCGCCAAGACAAGGAGCGCACGGAAATGAAGATCCTGATCACCGGCGGAGGCGGCTTCATCGGCTCGCGCCTCGCAGCGGCGCTGCTCGAGCGCGGCCAGCTCGGCGGGAAGAAGATCGAGCGCATCGTCCTCGCCGACCAGGTCGCGCCACGCGCCGAGCTGACGCGCGACCGGCGCGTCGAGGCGCGCGTCGGTGCGCTCGCCGAGCACTGCGAGGCACTCGGGCGCGAAGGATTCGACGGCGTGTTTCACCTCGCCTCGGCCGTCTCGGGCGAGTGCGAAGCCGACTTCGACCTCGGCCTACGCTCGAACCTCGACACCACACGCGCCCTGCTCGACGCGCTGCGCAAGGCGACCGGCCGCGGCGCCGCGGCGGCGCGGCTCGTGTTCTCGAGCTCGGTCGCGGTGTTCGGCCCCGACCCGTCGGTGCCGCTGCCGGCCCTCGTCGGCGACGACACGCTCACGACCCCCAAGACCTCGTACGGCACGCACAAGCTCGTCTGCGAACACCTGATCGCCGACTACTCGCGCAAGGGCTTCGTCGACGGCCGCTCGGCGCGCCTCATGACGGTGACCGTGCGCCCCGGGCGCCCGAACGGCGCGGCGTCGTCGTTCTTCTCGGGCATCGTGCGCGAGCCGCTCGCCGGCGTCGAGGCGATCTGCCCGGTCTCGCCCGACGTCTCGCATCCGCTGACGTCGGCGGCCCGCACCGTCGAGGGCCTGATCGCGATCTACGAAGTGAGCGTCGAGCAGCTCGGCGGCCGCCTCGCGCTCAACCTGCCGGCGGTCAACGCGACCGTCGCCGAGATGCTCGCCGCGCTCGAGGAAGTCGCCGGCCCCGAGGTGCGGGCGCGCGTCAGGTTCGTTCGCGACGAGACGATCGCAGGCATCGTCGCCAACTGGCCGCGCGGCGCGACTGCCAAGCGCGCCGCGCGTCTCGGCCTGCGCGCCGATCCGAGCTTCGCCGACATCATCCGGCGCTACATCGCCGACTGCCGCGCGAGCCCCGACGCCGCGCAGTCGCTCAAGGGACTCGCGCACCAGGAGCGCCACGCATGAACAGGATCGATCTCGATGGCCGCGTCGCGGTCATCACCGGCGGCGCGCAAGGGATCGGCTACGCGATCGCGGAGCGCATGCTCGCCTCGGGCGCAGCGGTCTCGCTCTGGGACGCGGACGCGGCCAGGCTCGCCGAGGCGAAGGGTTCGCTCGGCGCACGCGGGACGGTGCACACCGAGCAGGTCGAGCTGACGAGCGAGGGCGCGGTCGCCGCCGCCACGAAGCAAACGATCGCCGCCGCCGGCAAGATCGACATCGTCGTCAACAACGCCGGCATCACCGGCGGCAACGCAACGACGTGGGAGCTCGCGCCCGACGTCTGGCGCCGCGTGCTCGAGGTCAACCTGGTGGCGCCGTATCTCGTCTGCCGCGCGATCGTGCCGCACATGATCGAGAGGAAGTACGGACGGATCGTCAACGTCGCGTCGGTCGCGGGCAAGGAAGGCAATCCGAACGCGTCGCACTACAGCGCGTCGAAGGCGGGCCTGATCGCGC
Organism: Caldimonas sp.; assembly: GCA_036503045.1. GTDB lineage: Bacteria > Pseudomonadota > Gammaproteobacteria > Burkholderiales > Burkholderiaceae_C > Schlegelella_A. Next base: position 2,020 of record DASXXO010000326.1, read on the forward strand.
TCACCAAGTCGCTCGGCAAGGAGCTCGCCACCAAGGGCGTGGTCGTCAACGCGGTCGCGCCCGCGGCGGCGAAGACGGCGATGTTCGCGACCATGACGCAGCAGCACATCGACTTCATGCTGTCGAAGATCCCGATGGGACGCTTCATCGAGGTCGGCGAGGTCGCGGCGATGGTCGCCTTCATCGCCTCCGAGGACTGCTCGTTCACGACCGGGTCGGTGTTCGATCTGTCAGGTGGTCGCGCGACCTACTGAGTGCGAGCGTGAGTGCGGGCGCTTGCCGCGCCCTATGATCGATCGCCACCGACTCCAGCGAGAAGGAACCATGAGCCCGCATCGCGCCGCGCTGCCCGTCCTCGCCGCACTGCTCGCGTGCGCGTGCGCGACGTCCGCGCCTGCGCCGGCGTACGTCGCAGCGACGCTGCAGCCGACGCGCGGCAACAGCGCCGCGGGAGCCGTCTGGTTCATCGCCGAAGGCACCGACCTGCGCATCCGCGGCCGCGTCACCGGGCTGCTGCCGAACCAGGAGCACGGGTTCCATGTTCACGAAAAGGGCGACTGCTCGAGCGGCGACGGCATGAGCGCAGGCGGCCACTTCAACCCCACCGGAAAGCCCCACGGAGCGCAAAGCGCCGAACATCACGCCGGCGACCTGCC
>DASXXO010000327.1:0-10807 GCA_036503045.1 Caldimonas sp.
CTCGGCGTGCTCGCCTCTGGCGCTGACTCTGGGGCTTCCCTCTCTGAACGGTACGACAGCAAGCAGGCCGGCGGGAACAACATGTCGCGTGTGAAGATTGCGGCGCTGGATGCCCTCTGCGATCGCATCCAGAGGCTGCCCGATGGTCCGGAGCGCAGCACGGCGTTGAAGGAGGCCGAGCGCCTGGCCCTCGCCTACATGCCATACAAGTACACCTTGAATCGCGTCTCGCTCGACATGACCCAGAAGCGGGTGATCGGCTATCGCCGGACGGTGTTTTGGAACGACTGGTGGCAGTACGTCGACCTCGAGGGCGAAGGCGACAAGCTGGCGCGGGCCTGATCCCCCATGACGAGCGGCATCGACCGGCGGCGGTTCGCGCTCGGCGGCGCGGCGTTGCTCGGCTGGTCCAGTGCGGCTCCCGTCTGGGCGGAGAGGGACGAGGCGCCGCTCGACTCGAACGTTTTGCGCATCCTGTTCGAGGCGGCAGAAACCGGCTTCGACCCCGCGCAAGTCAGCGACCTGTATTCGGGCCGCGTAAACGCGCACATCTTCGAGGCGCTCCTGGGCTACGACCCACTCGCGATGCCCGTGCGCCTGGTCCCACTCACAACGGAGGCAATGCCGCAAGCGTCAGCGAACTATTCGGTGTGGACCGTGCGGCTGAAGCGCGGGATCTTCTTCGCGGACGACCCGGCGTTCCAGGGCCGTCGCCGCGAGCTCGTCGCCGCCGACTACGTCTATGCCTTCAAGCGCATTTACGACCCAGCGTTGAAGAGTCCGGCGTACAGCTCGCTGAGCGAGGACGCCATCATCGGGCTCGAGGAGATCCGTGCGCGCGCGCTGCGCCAGAGAAAGCCGTTCGACTATGACAGCGTCACGGAAGGGCTTCGTGCGCTCGACCGGTATACGCTGCAGTTCAAGCTCTCCAATCCACGGCCACGCTTCGCGACGACGCTCGCTTCCGTGACCTACGCTGCAGTCGCGCGCGAAGTCGTTGACGCCTACGGTCCCGACATCATGGCGCACCCCGTCGGCACCGGTCCATATCGCCTCAAGACCTGGCGTCGCAACTCGCGCATCGTGCTGGAGAAGAACCCGATCTTCCGAGACGTCCGCTACCAGAGCGAGCCAGCAGCCGACGATGCCGACGGTCAGGCCTGGGCGCGCCGGTTGAGCGGACGACAATTGCCGCTCAATGACGGCGTGGAGATCAGTGTCGTCGAGGAGGGTCAGCCGCGTTGGCTCACGTTTCTGAATGGAGGAGCCGATCTCGCACGCGTCCCTCCCGAGCTGTCACCGATGGCGGCGCCGAACGGGAAGATCGCACCGAATCTGCGCCGACTGGGCATTCGCCTGCAGCGGTACGTCAACGCAGATAGCGCGTACTCCTACTTCAACATGGGAGATCCGGTAGTCGGTGGTTACACCCCCGACAGGGTCGCCTTGCGCCGGGCGGTGGCGCTCGCTTACGACATTGAGACCGAGATCCGGATCATCCGGCGAGGAAACGCGATCGCGGCACAAGGCCCGGTCGCGCCGAGAACTTACGGATACGACCCGAGCTTTCGCAGCGATAACAGCAGCCATGATCCAGCGCGCGCCAATGCGCTTCTCGACCTCTTCGGCTATCTGGATCGCGATGGCGACGGCTGGCGCGAGCGACCCGACGGCTCGCCGCTCGTCTTGCGGATGGCCAGCCTCACGGCCCAGGTCGATCGGCAGTACAACGAGAACTGGGCCAGGAGCATGCGCGGCATCCACGTTCAAATGCGATTCGAGTCGGCGCAGTTTCCGGAACAGCTGAAAGCGGCCCGAGCCGGGACGCTGCAGATGTGGTTTCTTGGAGGCACCGCGCTCGATCCCGATGGTCAGGCGGCGTTCGCGCGCTATTTCAGCGAGTCGATGGGCGAGCAGAATTTCGCTCGTTTCCAGCTGACGACGTTCGATGACATCTATAGGCGCATGCTCAATCTTCCTGACGGGCCGGAACGCCTGGCTCTCTTTAAACAGGCAAGCGAGATCGCGGTGGCCTACATGCCGTACCGAACCCACGTGCACCGGATCTACAACGACTTCTCGTGGCCGTGGGTCGCCGGATACCGGCAGCCGTTTTTCCGCGAGCAAATCTGGCAGTACGTCGAGGTCGACGGCGAGCGGCGCGCGCGCGCGCTCGCCTGATCGGTGAAGCGATGGCCGCACCCGAGCCTCGGATCCTCGGCTACACGCGCTGGCTGCGCGAGACGCGCGGCCTCGACTTCGATCCGACGACCTACGACGGCTACGACCGCCTCTGGCGCTGGTCGTGCGACGACCTGGGCGCGTTCTGGCAATCGATCTGGGATCACTTCGGCGTCGTCTCGCCGACGCCGCACGCGACTGTGCTGGTCGCCGAGAAGATGCCGGGCGCAGTCTGGTTCCCGGGCGCCGAGGTCAACTTCGCGCAGCACGTGTTCGGCCACACCCACGCGGCGCACGCGGCCGGACATCCGGCGATCGTCTTTCGCGACGAAGCGATGCAGCGCGCCGGCACGCACGACGAGATCGCGTGGCCCGAGCTGCGCCGGCGCGTCGCCTCGCTCGCCGCAGCGCTGGCGGCGATGGGCGTCGCTGCCGGCGACCGCGTCGCCGCGTTCCTCCCGAACCGGCCCGAGGCCGCGGTCGCCTTCCTCGCCTGTGCGAGCCTCGGCGCGGTGTGGTCGATCTGCTCGCCCGACATGGGACCGCTCGCCGTCCTCGACCGCTTCCGCCAGATCGCGCCCAAGGTGCTGATCGCGTGCGACGGCTATGTCTACGGCGGCGTCGTGCACGAGCGCGCGAGCCTCCTGCGCGAGATCGTCGCCGAGCTGCCGAGCGTCGGCGACGTCGTCCTCTGGCGCAGTCTCGCCGCGGCGGCTCCGTCGCTCGCTGCTGCGAACCGCCGCGTGCACGACTTCGCCGCCTTGACCGCTCAGGACGCGAGCTTCGTGCCGCGCTGGCTGCCCTTCGACCATCCGCTCTGGATCGTCTACTCGAGCGGCACGACCGGCCTGCCGAAGGCGATCGTCCACGGCCACGGCGGCGTGATGCTCGAGCAGCTGAAGGGCGGAGCGCTCCACAACGACCTCGGCGCGAGCGTTGCGACCGGCGACCGCTACCAGTGGTACAGCTCGACCGGCTGGATCATGTGGAACTCGCAGATGGGCGCGCTCCTCGGCGGAACGACGGTCTGCATGTTCGACGGCAGCCCTGCAGGGCCGGCGAGCAGCCTCGCGGGCGACCGGCGCGTCGTCGACTGGTCGACGCTCTGGCGCTTCGCGGCGGACACCGGCGTCACCTGGTTCGGCGCCGGCGCCGCCTTCTACGCGAGCTGCCTGAAGGCCGACGTCGCGCCGCAGTCGACGGGCGACCTCGGCAAGCTGCGCGCGATCGGCGCGACCGGCTCGCCGCTCGCGCTCGAGTGCTACGACTGGATCTGGAGCCGCCTGCCGCAGCTCGACGGCGCGCCGATCTGGCTCGACCCGATCTCGGGCGGCACCGACTTCGCGGGCGCGTTCGTTGCCGGCATGCGCCCGTTGCCGGTCACTGCCGGAGAGATGCAGTGCCGCTGCCTCGGCGCTGCGGTCGAGGCGTGGAGCGAACCCGACGCGAGCGGCCACGGCCACCCGCGCGTCGACGAGGTCGGCGAGCTTGTCTGCACGAAGCCGATGCCGTCGATGCCGCTCTACTTCTGGGGTGACGCCGACGGCCGGCGCTACCGCGACAGCTACTTCGACATGTACCCGGGGATCTGGCGCCACGGCGACTGGATCCGCATCACGCCGCGCGGCGGCGCGATCATCTACGGCCGCAGCGACGCGACGATCAACCGGCACGGCATCCGCATGGGCACCGCCGAGCTCTACCGCGCGGTCGAGGCGCTGACCGAAGTGGTCGACAGCCTCGTCGTCGACCTCGAGTACCTCGGGCGCGAGAGCTACATGCCGCTCTTCGTCGTCCTGCGCGAGGGGCTCGTTCTCGACGACGCGCTGACGCGCCGCCTCAAGGACTGCATCCGCAGCGCGCTCTCCGCGCGCCACGTTCCGAACGAGATCTTCCAGGTCGCCTCGGTTCCGTGCACGCTCTCCGGCAAGAAGATGGAGCTGCCGGTCAAGAAGCTCCTCCTCGGCGCCTCTCCCGACGAGGTCTTCAAGCTCGACGCCATGGCCAACGCCGACAGCGTGCAGTGGTTCGCCGCCTTCGCCGAGCGCTACAGGGGCAACTCGGTGAAGTAGCGGCCGCCGTGGAAGATGAGTGGATGCGCGCCGGCGCGGCGCGCGCAAGACTCGACCTCGCCGACGAAGATCACGTGGTCGCCTTCCTCATAGCGACTGCGGTTGAAGCACTCGAACACCGCGGCAGCACCTTCGAGCAGCGGCACGCCGCTCGGGCCGAGCCGAAAGGCAACGCCCTCGAAGCGGTCGACGTCCTTGCTCGCGAAGCGCACCGCGAGGTCATGCTGGTCGGCGGCGAGGATGTTGATCGCGTAGTGCGAGCCGCGCTCGAACGACGGCATCGAGCCGGCCTGGCGCGACAGGCTCCAGAGGATCAGCGGCGGCGCGATCGAGACCGAGTTGAAGGAGTTCGCGGTCAGGCCGACCGGCGCGCCGTCGGCGCTGCGCGCGGTGACGATCGTCACGCCGGTGGCGAACATCGCCAGCGCGGCACGGAAGTCGTCGCCGCCGAACGACGGTGGAGCAGCGCGCGGGACCTTGCCCATGCGCCATTGTCGACGCCCCACGCGCGCTCGTCCGCCGCTTTGGCCTCCCTAGAATGACCGCATGACGTCTCCGCCCGCCGGCGGCGCATCGATCGCGCGCCTCGATCGGCGCGCGCTGCACCGCCTCGTCGCGGTCACCGTCCTCGGCTTCGCGTCCGGGTTGCCGCTCGCGCTCACCGGCCAGGCCATGCAGGCGTGGCTCACCGCCGACGGCGTCGACATCGCGACGATCGGCTTCCTCAGCCTGGTCGGCCTGCCGTACACGTTCAAGTTCCTCTGGGCGCCGCTGATGGACCGCTTCGAGCCGCCGTGGCTCGGCCGGCGGCGCGGCTGGCTCGTCGTCAGCCAGCTCGCTCTGGCGGGCGCGCTGCTCTGGATGGCGGCGACGCCGCCCGCCTCTGCGCTCGGCGCGTTCGCTCTCCTCGCGGGGCTCGTCGCGTGGCTCTCGGCGTCGCAGGACGTCGTCGTCGACGCGTACCGCACCGACCTGCTGCCCGCCGCCGAGCGCGGCTTCGGCTCGTCGCTCACCGTCCTCGGCTACCGGCTGGCGATGATCGTCTCGGGCGGCATCGCCTTCATCTGGGTCGACCCGCGCCAGGGCGGCGGCTGGACCTGGCCCGAGGTGTACCGGGCGATGGCACTTTTCATGGTCGGCGCCGCCGCATTCTCGGGGGTGCTCGCGCCGCGTCTCGTCGCCACCGTGAAGCCGGCGAGCGTCGCGCGCAACGACGTGCTCGGCTTTCTCGCGGTCGCCGCCGCGGTCGCCGTCGGCTTCGTCGTGACGCGCTACGCGTTCGCGCCGTGGGCGCGCACCGTGATCGCGCCGCTCCTTGCGGTGCATGGCATCGCCGCGCCGTTGCCGGACCGCTGGGCCGACCTGGTGGCGCTGTTCGCGGGCCTCGCCCTGACCGTGCCGCTGGTTGCGTGGGCGGCGCGGCGGGCGCGCTTCGAGACCTTTCTCGGCAGCCTCGCGAGCTACTTCGCGCAGCCCGGCGCTTTGCCGTTCCTCGCCTTCATCGTCCTCTACAAGCTCGGGGACGCGTTCGCCGGATCGCTGCTCACTCCGTTCCTGCTCCAGGCGATGCACTACAGCACGGCCGAGGTCGGCGTCGTCAACAAGGTGATCGGCCTCTGGCTGACGATCTTCGGCGCGCTCCTCGGCGGCGCACTGATGATCCGGCTCGGCCTGTGGCGCGCGCTGATGCTGTTCGGCGTGCTCCAGATGCTCGGCAATCTCGGCTTCTGGTGGCTCGCGCTGCACGGCCGCGACGCCTTGCCGGGCCTCGTCATTCCCGCCTTCGACTGGGGATTCGTCAAGCTCGCCGAGCCGACGCCGGTCGACGGCGGCCTCCTGATGGCGATCGCGAGCGAGAACATCACGAGCGGGATGGGCACGACAGCGTTCGTCGCCTTCCTGATGAGCCTGTGCAACCGGCGCTTCAGCGCGACCCAGTTCGCCCTGCTGAGCGCGTTCGCGTCGATCGGCCGGGTCTGGGTCGGCCCGCTCGCGGGAGTCCTCGCGCAGTCGATCGGCTGGCCAGCGTTCTTCCTCGGCTCGATCGGCGCCGCGCTCCCGGCCCTGGCCCTGCTCGCCGTGTTGCGCCGGCCGATCGATCTGCTCGAGCGAGACCCCAGCCCTGCCGATGCGCATGACTGATCGACGTCGCTTCCTCGGTCTGCTCGGCGCCGGCGCGATGCTTGCGGGCGGCGGCGCCGCGTTCGCGCGCGAAGGCGTCGACGTCGGCCCGCCTTCGGTGTTCACCAAGGCGATCTCGGCCGAGCAGATCGAGCGCGCCGCGAGCGGCCAGTACCTCTCGCTGCTGCAGCAGAACGCGAGCCGGCGCAGTCTCGCGACCGAGAGTCATCCGCAACTGCGCCGGCTGCGCGCGATCGCGGCGCGCATCATCCCGCACACCTTCGACTGGAATCCGCGCCCGCGCCAGTGGAAGTGGGAGGTCAACCTGATCGGCAGCAAGCAGATCAACGCGTTCTGCATGCCGGGCGGCAAGATCGCTTTCTATTACGGCATCCTCGACCGGCTCAAGCTCGACGACGACGAGGTCGCGATGGTGATGGGTCACGAGATGGCGCACGCGCTGCGCGAGCACGCGCGCGAGCAGATGGGCAAGACCTACGCGACCCGCGCCGCGATCGAGATCGGCGCCGCCGTGCTCGGCCTCGGCGACGGCGGGCGCCTCCTTGCCGACATGGGCGGGCAGCTGCTGACGATGGAGTTCAGCCGCGGGGACGAGAGCGAAGCCGACCTGGTCGGCCTCGAGCTCGCAGCCCGCGCGGGCTACGACCCGGGCGCCGGCGTCACGCTCTGGCAGAAGATGGCGGCGGCCAACCAGCGCCAGCCGGTCGAACTGCTGAGCACGCACCCTTCGGGGCCGACCCGGATCAGCGACATCAAGGCCAACCTGCCGAAGGTCGAGGGCCTCTACGCGCGCGCGGAAAAGCCCCCCGAGCGCTTCGCCGCGCCGTGACGCGCGCTCACGCGCCGGACAGCTGCAGCGACGGGAACCAGCCGCTCGCGCGCGCCGCTCCGTTGTGGCGCAGCGTGCTCTTCACCGGCGGCAGGACGGCCACCTGGCGGACGAGCGCGCGGATGCTCTCCGCGCCGGTCTTCTGGCGCATGCTGCCGATCTGGCTGCGGATCGTCGAGATCGCGACGCCGAGCTCCGCGGCGGCGCGCGCCGGCGGGATGCCGTTGCAGAGCGCGACCAGGACGCGCGTCTCGGCGCTGGTCAGGCCGTAGCTGCGCGCGAATCCCTGGACCGAGAGCGTCTCGCAGACCGAGCGCTTGCCGAGCACGACGAGCACGGCGCGCGGGCCGGCGTCGGCGGCTTCAAGCGGGATCACCGAGACGCTCGCGCGCTCGGCGTCCTTGCCGAGCGTCAGCAGACGGCGCATGCCGCGCAGCGACGCGTCGCTCACCGCCTCATGCAGCGGGGCGACGTCGCGCGCGAGCTTGGCGCGCAGCTCGTTGCCGAGCAGCTGCAGCGGGTGGCGATCGTCGAGCTCGACGCGCGCGGCATCGTTGATGTGGACGACGTGCGTGCCGTCGAACAGGAGGACGATGCCGTAGTCGAGCTCGTCGAGCGCCGCGGCGAGCCAGTGCCACACGGTCTGCGGCACGCTCTCGCTGACCACGGTCGACGCGCGCCAATTCGAGCTGGGAGCTCCGACGATGGCGGGATGGACTCGATGCGAAGCGGTCTCGATGCGGACGGTTGCGAACATGTTCCTCTCCTGCGCTGTCGGTGCGAGTCCGGGCTCGCGATGAACCGAAGGTTAAGAAAGGTCGATGCCGGATGTAAGTTGAGGAAGTCGGCTCCACGATGTGACTTATTCACATCGGCGGGCGAGAATTCGCGCATGCGCGCGCCGCCGGTCACCGCCGACGTCCTCGACCCCGGGCTCCTGCGCGAGATCGCACGCCGGGGCGGCGTCCGCTCTTATCCCGCGCAGTCGATCCTCATCAACGAGGGCGATTCGTCCGACGCGCTCTTCATCGTCCTGAGCGGACGGGTCAAGGTCTACTCGAACAACGCCGAGGGCAAGGAGATCGTCATCACCACGCACGGCGCCGGCGAATACGTCGGCGAGCTGGCGCTCGACGGCGGCGTGCGCAGCGCATCGGTGATGACGCTCGAGTCGACCACCTGCTCGGTCGTGAGCGGAGCGAACCTGCGCGAGTTCGTCGCCGAGCACCCCGACTTCGCCCTGCACCTCATCCACAAGCTGATCCGCTCGGTGCGCCAGGCGACCGAGAGCGTCAAGAGCCTCGCCCTCGAGGACGTCTACGAGCGCGTCGTGCGCCTGCTCGGCGAGCTCTCCGATCCGATCGAGGGCGGCCAGCGCCAGATCCGCGAGCGGTTGACGCAGCAGGACATCGCCGATCGCGTCGGTGCGTCGCGCGAGATGGTGAGCCGCATCTTCAAGGACCTGGCGACCGGCGGCTACCTCGACGTGGTGAGCGGGCGGATCGTCATCGTCAGGAAGCTTCCGGCCGCGTGGTGAGCCCCGCCCGCGGGCGTGAATATGTCTCGGACTCGGCGCGCAATGCGGCGCTGCGTCGAAGGCGCGCGATTCCTAGAGTGTCCCTCGGTCGCTGGCGGTGGTGCCGCGATCGAACAGGGGACACGATGGGCAAGTTCAGGTTTTGCGCCTATTTCGACCACGGATTGATCGTCCTGCTGATCATGGCCGGCGCGGGGATGTCGGCAGTGCTCGAGGTCCGCGGCGTCATGGACGCGCTCGCTGCCGGCAGGTACGGTCTTGGCTCGGGCGTGGCCGCGACGGTGCCGCCGTCGGTCGCCGCCTCGTCGGCGCCGCGCGCCTCGCTCGCCGACACGATGCTGGCGCGCCTGTCGCATTGAGCGTCAGGTCGCCAGCACGCGCAGCAGCCAGCGGTTCAGCTCGGCGATCTCGGCCGGGCACACCGAATGCGCCATCGCATACTCGTGCCACTCGACCGGGTGGCCCAGCGCGACGAGCGCGTCGCGCGCCTGGCGCGCGCGCGCGATCGGGATCACCGGGTCGCCCGTGCCGTGGGCGAGGAAGATCGGCGTGTCGTGATTGGCGGCGTGGCGCTCGGCATCGGTCTTGGCAGCGAGCGGCAGGTAGCCCGACATACCGACCAGGCCGGCAAGCCTCTCGGGGTGGCGCAGGCCGGTCATCAGCGTCATCGCGCAGCCCTGGCTGAAGCCGGCGAGGACGATGCGCGCCGCGGGGATGCCGCGCTCCTTCTCGCGCGCGATCAGCTGCTCGACCAGCGCCTGCGACGCGCGCAGCCCGTGTTCGTCCTCGCGCAACTCGCGCACGTCGAGGCCGAGGATGTCGTACCAGGCGCGCATCACGTAGCCGCCGTTGATCGTCACCGGCCGGGTCGGCGCATGCGGGAAGATGTAGCGGACCGGGCCGACCGTGGCGAGCTCGAGCTCGTGCGCGACCGGGACGAAGTCGTTGCCGTCGGCGCCCAGCCCGTGCAGGATGATGACGGCAGCTTTCGGCGCCGGCGCGGTCTCGTGTTCGATCGTGTCGAGTGTGGTCATGTCGGTTCCGTCGGCGGGTTCGGGTGCGAGTTTCGCCGGAGCGCGGGGCAGCGCACCGCGTCGCCCTCACAGCTTGAAGTCGTAGTCGATCACGAGCGGCGCGTGATCACTGAAGCGCCGCTCCAGATAGATGTGCTCGCGCAGGGCGAGCGACGCGACCGCAGGCGTCGCGAGGTGGTAGTCGAGGCGCCATCCGACGTTCTTCGCGCGCGCCTGGCCGCGATTGCTCCACCATGTGTACTGCTCGGGATGCGGGTTCAGCGTGCGGAACACGTCGACGAAGCCGAGCTCCTCGAACAGGCGCGTCATCCAGGCGCGCTCTTCGGGCAGAAAGCCGCTGTTCTTGCGGTTGCCGCGCCAGTTCTTGAGGTCGATCTCCTTGTGCGCGATGTTGATGTCGCCGACGAGGATCACCTCGCGCTCGCTCGCCAGGGCGTGCAGGTACGGCGCCATGAGCTCGAGGAAGCGGAACTTGGCGGCCTGGCGATGCTCGCCCGACGAGCCGCTCGGGAAATAGCAGCTGAGGACGCTCAGGCGCGGCAGGCCGCGCCGCCCGGCCCGGTCGAAGCGCGCCTCGACATAGCGGCCCTCGGCGTCGAACTCGGCGTCGCCGAAGCCGCGCCGCACCGCGCTTGGCCGCTTCCTGCTGTAGAGGCCGACGCCGCTGTAGCCCTTTTTCTCGGCGAAGTGGAAGTGGCCTTTCATTGCCGCGACCTTGGCGAACCGCTCCTGGACGATCTCGGCCTGGGCCTTGATCTCCTGCACGCCCATACAATCGGCGCCCACGCCTTCGGCCCAGGCTTCGAAGCCCTTGGCCGCTGCCGAGCGGATGCCGTTCAGGTTCAGCGAGACGAGACGGAACACGCCGAGGCCCGTATGACGACGTCCGACACCGACCCCAGCGTCGCGCGCGAGTTCGTGCAGTTCGCGGTCGAGGTGGGCGTGCTTCGCTTCGGAGAGTTCAAGACCAAGGCGGGGCGGCTGTCGCCGTACTTCTTCAACTCGGGCCTGT
>DASXXO010000328.1:0-1781 GCA_036503045.1 Caldimonas sp.
CGCGTCGGGACCGGCGCTGATCGGCGTGACGGTCTCGCCGCCGGGCTCGAGCGTCGCGGGGTCGGCCGGCGCCGCCGGCACCGGCGTCGACTCGGGCGAGGGCTGCTGCGCGGCTGCTGCAGCCGCCGCGCGTTCGGCCGCCGATTTGTCATCGGCCTCCTGCTTGGCCTGCTCCTCGGCCTCGCGCTTGGCCTGCTCCTCGGCCTCACGCTTGGCACGTGCCTCGGCCTCGATGCGTGCCTTCTCCTCGGCTTCCTTGCGTGCACGCTCCTCCTCGGCACGGAACACCGAATTGCCCTCCGCCACGACCTGCCCGATCGCCTGCGTGATCACGGCGCAGGAGCGGATCGCGTCGTCGTTGCCTGGGATCACGTAGTCGATCCCGTCGGGGTCGCAGTTGGTGTCGACGAGGCCGATGATGGGGATGCGCAGCCGCTGTGCCTCTTTGACGGCGATGACCTCGGTTTTGAGGTCGATGACGAACATCGCGTCGGGCACGCGCTGCATGTTCTTCACGCCGCCCAGGTTCGCGCGCAGCTTCGCCAGGTCGGCCTGCGCGGCCATCCGCTCGCGCGTCGGCAGCAGCTCGAGCTGGCCCTCCGTCTCGTAGCGTTCGAGGTCGTGCAGCCGGCGAATGCGCTGGTTGATCGTCTGGAAGTTGGTCAGCAGGCCGCCGAGCCAGCGGTGGTTGACGAACGGCATGTCAGCCGATTCGGCGACGTCGCGGATCGTGTCGCGCGCCTGCTTCTTGGTGCCGACGAACAGCACCGTGCCGCCACGGTGGGCGACCTCGGCGGCGAACTGCTGCGCCTGCGCGAGCAGCGCCTGCGTCTTCAACAGGTCGATTATGTAGATGCCGCCGCGCTCGCCGAATATGAAGCGGCGCATCTTGGGGTTCCAGCGTCGCGTCTGGTGGCCGAAGTGCACCCCGGCCTCCAGCAGCTCCGCGATGCCTACGTCAGCCACGGGCTACTCCCTTTGTGTTGCTTGATGAGATTCGCACGGGGAGAGCGGACCCGGACACAGGCGACCTCGTGGTCGTATCTCCGGGCAGGGCCGCGTCCCATCACCGCGCGGGTCGAAGGACGGTGTTTTCCAACGCTCAGGATAGCCGTTCGGCCGCTGCGAGCGCCCGCCGCAGGTCCTCCGGCAGCGGCGAGGACACCTCGATGCGCTCGCCGCCGATCGGATGCTCGAACGCGAGCCGCGCGGCGTGCAGGAACTGGCGCTCGAGTCCGAGCAGGCCGCGCGTGCCGTACTCGGGATCGCCGACGACGGGATGTCCGATGGCGTGCATGTGCACGCGGATCTGGTGTGTGCGTCCCGTCTCCAGGCGCACCCGCAGCAGCGAGCTGGTCGCGAACGCGCGCTCGAGCGTGAAATGGGTGCGCGCCTCGCGCGCCGCGGCGCCGCCGACGGCCATCCGCGTGCGCACGCGCGGGTCGCGTCCGATCGGCGCCTCGATCGTGCCCGTCCGCGCCGGCGGCCGGCCCTCGACGAGCGCCAGGTACTCGCGTTCGATTCCGCGCGCGCGCAGCTGCGCCTGCAGCAGCCGGTGCACCTCCTCAGAGCGCGCTACGACGAGCAGTCCCGAGGTGTCGCGGTCGAGCCGGTGCACGATTCCCGCGCGCTCGGCCTCGCCGCCTGTGATCAGCGGCGCGAGCAGCTGCGACAGCGTGTTCTCGCGGTGTCCGCGCGCCGGGTGCACCACGAGCCCGGCACCCTTGTCGATCACGATCAGGTGCTCGTCCTGGTAGGCGACGGTGAAAGCGTCGGCGTCG
>DASXXO010000329.1:0-11553 GCA_036503045.1 Caldimonas sp.
GGATTGTCGCGGAACGGCCGAACCCTACGGAGACCCGTTTGTGAGCGCTCGTACACTTCTTCGGGTCCGGGACGGGAGGAATACCGATGCTGTTCGGCAAGCTGCTGCCGCGCGAGGGGAACTTCTTCGAGCTTTTCAACCAGCACGGTGCGTATATCGCGGAGGGAGCGCGAGCCTTCATCCGGCTGATCCAGCACTACGCCGACCCCGAGCTGCGCGACAAGCACACGAATGAGGTCGGCCACGCCGAGCGGCAGGCCGACAAGATCACAGCCGAGGTCAACCGGCTGCTGCACAAGACATTCGTCACGCCGATCGATCGCGAGCAGATCCACGGCCTGATCAACGCGATGGACGACATTCTCGACCTGCTGCAGGACGCGAGCGAGACGATGTCGCTGTACGACGTGCAGGCGATGAACGACGACATCCTGCGCCTCGGCGACCTGAGCGCGAAGTGCTGCGAGCGGGTGCAGCACGCGGTCTCGCTCCTGCCCAGGATCAGCCAGCACGACGTCGCCCAGGCGGCGCTCAAGACCTGCGAGGAGATCGACCGCCTCGAGTCCGACGCCGACCGCGTCATGCGCGCGGCGATGTCGCGCCTCTTTCGCGAGGAGAACGACGTGCGCGAGCTGATCAAGCTGCGCGCGATCTACGAGCTGCTCGAGTCGATCTCCGACCGCTGCGAGGACGTCGCGAACCTGATCGAGGGCGTCGTCCTCGAGAATTCCTGAGCCGCCCCGGTCTCGATGACAGCCACCGAGATCTCGTTCGGCGTCGTGGCGCTGCTGGTCGCGCTCGCGGTCGCGTTCGACTTCATGAACGGCTTCCACGACGCCGCCAACTCGATCGCGACGGTCGTCTCGACCGGCGTCCTGAAGCCGCAGCAGGCGATCGTCTTCGCGGCCTTCTTCAACGTCGTCGCGATCTTCGTTTTCCACCTGAGCGTCGCGGCGACAGTGGGCAAGGGCATCGTCCAGCCCGGGGTGGTCGACCATCACGTCGTCTTCGGCGCGCTGATCGGCGCGATCGCCTGGAACTTCATCACCTGGTGGTGGGGCATCCCGTCGAGCTCCTCGCACGCGCTGATCGGCGGGATCGTCGGCGCGACGATCGCCAAGGCCGGAGCCGGCTCGCTGATCGGCGCGGGCATCTGGAAGACGGTGCTCTTCATCTTCGTCTCGCCGCTCCTCGGCTTTCTGCTCGGCGCGCTGCTGATGGTGCTGGTCGCCAACGTCTTCCGGCGTGCGTCGCCGCTCAAGGTCGACAACCTGTTCCGGCGCATGCAGCTGGTCTCGGCGGGCCTGTACAGCCTCGGCCACGGCGGCAACGACGCGCAGAAGACGATCGGCCTCATCTGGCTGCTGCTGATCGCCTCGGGCTATGCGAGCGCCAGCGCGGCGCTGCCGCCGAGCTGGGTCATCTGGTGCTGCTACATCGCGATCGGCCTCGGGACGATGTTCGGCGGCTGGCGCATCGTCAAGACGATGGGCCAGCGGATCACCAAGCTCAAGCCCGTGGGCGGCTTCTGCGCCGAGACTGGCGGCGCGATCACGCTCTTTCTCGCCACTGCGCTCGGCATCCCGGTCTCGACGACGCACACGATCACCGGGGCGATCGTCGGCGTCGGCTCGGTGCGGCGCGCCGCCGCGGTGCGCTGGGGCCTCGCGGGCAACATCGTCTGGGCGTGGATCTTCACGATCCCCGCGTCCGCATTCGTCGCTGCCGTCTTCTACGCCGCCAGCTTCGCGCTCTTCACCTGACCTCGCTGCGGAGTTCGTAGTAGCGCTGCGCGGCGAAGGCGATCGTCGCCATGGTGACCGCGGCGCCGATGGCGAGCGCCAGGACGACGGCGATCACCGTCGGCCACGCCGATCGCGCAGGCGCCGGCGTGCCGCCGTGGCGCTCCGCCCAGCGGGTGTCGCTCGTCAGACCGTAGACGATCGCCTGCAGCATCGCTGCCGCGACCATCGCGCCGAGCAGCAGAACGAGCAGCGCCCCGCGCCTATCGTCGAGGCCGATCTCGCGCAGGCGCCAGAAGCCGTAGGCACCGGCGAGGGTCGGCCACGGATACAGCCAGGCCCAGGCGTCGCGCGCGCCGTGGAGGTAGAAGCGGTGCAGGCCGAGGCTGCCGCCGACGAGGGCGAGCCAGGTCGCGACCGTCCGGGAGCGGGCCCGCGCCGGTGCGGTCCCGGCGGGCGTCATGCGGGCGCCAGCGTGGCGCCCGGCCCGAGGCTGCGCTGCATGACGACGACGTCGCGCCAGGCATCGAACTTCCAGCCCGCGGCGGCGAGGGTTCCGACGTGGGCGAAGCCGAGCGCGCGGTGCACGCCGATCGAGCCCGCGTTGGCCGAATCGCCGATCACCGCGAGCATCTGCCGTGCGCCGGCCGCCTCGCAGCGCGCGAGCAGCTCGGCCAGGAGCAGCCGGCCGTAGCCGCGGCCGGCCACGTCCGGGGCGAGGTAGACCGAGTCTTCGAGGCAGAACCGGTACGACGGACGCGGCCGGAACTGGTTGGCGTAGGCGTATCCGAGCACCGTGCCTTCCTGCTCGAGGACGAGGTACGGCAAGGCCTTGGCGACGACGTCGTCGCGCCGCCGTGCCATCTCGGCCATGGCGGGCGGATCGATCTCGAAGGTCCCCGTGCCGTGGCGGACGTGCCAGCCGTAGACGGCCGTGACGGCGGCGAGGTCGCCGGGCGTGCTCGGCCTGATCAGGACAGGGCATGGCGCTGGCATAGCGGCCTGAGTTTATAATGCGCGGTTTTTCGCGGGACCGTCCCGCTCTGCAAAAGGACTTTCCCATGGTCGTCATCCGGCTGGCCCGCGGCGGGGCGAAGAAGCGCCCCTTCTTCAACATCGTCGTCGCCGATTCGCGCCTGCGTCGCGATGGCCGCTTCATCGAGCGCGTCGGCTTCTACAACCCGGTCGCCGCCGGCGGCGAGCAACCGCTTCGCGTCGCCTTCGACCGCGTCGAGCACTGGACCGGGCACGGCGCGCTGATGTCGCCAACGGTGAAGCGCCTGGTCGACCAGGCCAAGAGCGCCGCCGCCTAGGCGGAGCCCGCCAGCGTCGCGCCGGCGTGGCCCAGGACGCGCTCTCGGCCTGGCCGGACGACGCGCTCGAGGTGGGTCGCATCGGCGAGGCGTGGGGGCTGAAGGGCGATTTCCGCGTCCTGCCCTACGCCGATCCGCCGACTGCGCTCCTCGCCGCCGCGTGCTGGCACCTGCGCCCCGCCGATGACTTCGCGCCGCGCGCCGCCGTAGCGCCGCTGCCGCCCACGCTCGAGATCGCCCGGGTCCGCGCGCGCGGCGACGGTTTCGTCGCGTCGTCTCCCGCGGTGACCGATCGCACCGCTGCCGAGGCACTGCGCGGTGCGCGCATCTTCATCGCGCGCTCGCGGTTCCCGGCACCTGCAAGCGACGAGTTCTACTGGGTCGACCTGATCGGGATGGCGGTCTCGAACCGCGCCGGCGTCGCTCTCGGCAGCGTCGTCGGCCTGCTCGACAACGGCGCCCAGAGCATCCTGCGCGTCGCCCCGGCGCCAGGCGAGGGCGGCGAGCTGCTGATTCCGTTCGTCTCGGCATACGTCGACGGCGTCGACCTCGGCGCCCGCCGCATCGCGGTCGACTGGGGCGTCGACTACTAGCGCGGGCGCGGGCACGATCGGCCATGCGCATCGACATCATCACGCTCTTTCCCGAGCTGTTCTCGGCCCACCTCGTGCACGGCGTGACGCGGCGCGCCTTCGAGCCTGGCAGGATCGACGTCCACCTCTGGCCGCTGCGCACGTTCGGTGATCCGCCGCATGCGCGCGTCGACGACCGCCCGTACGGCGGCGGGCCCGGGATGGTGTTGCTGGCCGAGCCGCTCGAGCGCGCCTTGGCCGCGATCCGCGCCGCGCGCGCCGACGCCACGCCCGCACCGTTGGTGGGCTTCAGCCCGGCCGGAGCGCTGCTTCGCCAGGCGACCGTCGAGCGGTTCGCGACGGGCGCGGGAGCGATCCTGCTCTGCGCCCGCTATGAAGGCATCGACCAGCGCTTCGTCGACACCCATGTCGACCTCGAGCTCAGCATCGGTGACTACGTGCTCTCGGGCGGCGAGCTGCCCGCGCTCGTCCTGCTCGATGCGCTCGCCCGTCTGCAGCCGGGCGTTCTCGGCGACGAGCGCTCGCACCAGCAGGACAGCTTCTCCGCTGGCCTGCTGGACTGCCCGCACTACAGCCGGCCGGAGCGGCTCACCGACGGCTCCACGGTCCCCGAGGTCCTGCTCTCGGGCAACCACGCGGCGATCGACGCCTGGCGGCGCGAGCAGTCGCTTGCCCTGACCGCCGATCGCCGTCCGGACCTCCTCGCCCGGGCGCGCGCCGAAGGACTTCTCGGCCCCGCCGACGAGGCGTTCCTGGCCCGGACAGCCCTGTCGAAGCTATAATTTCGGGTTTTTCCGATCCTCTGCGCGCGCGAGCCGTTCCGCCAAAAGAACCAGCCGATCCCTTCGGCGACAAGCGCCTTCCGGCAGGCGCGCACGATCACAGGAGCCCATCGTGGACACGATCCAGACCCTCGAGCGTGAGGAAATCGCGCGCCTTAACCGGACCATCCCCGCCTTCGCGCCGGGCGATACCGTCATCGTCAACGTCAGCGTCGTCGAAGGCACGCGCAAGCGCCTGCAGGCGTTCGAAGGCGTGGTGGTCGCCAAGCGCAACCGCAGCCTCAACTCGAGCTTCATCGTCCGCAAGATCTCGAGCGGCGAGGGCGTCGAGCGCACCTTCCAGACCTACAGCCCGTTGATCGCCTCGATCGAGGTCAAGCGGCGCGGCGACGTGCGGCGCGCCAAGCTCTACTACCTGCGCGACCGCTCGGGCAAGTCGGCCCGGATCAAGGAAAAGCTGGCCTGAGGGCCTGCTCGGGGTGACAGCCTCGTCCCCCAAGTATCCGCCGAGGTTCGATCCCGAGAGCCTGCCCTCGCTCGGCGCGGACGACCACCTGCCGGCGGTCCCGCAGACGAGCATCGACCCGGCCGCGATGCGGCGGCGCTTCGTCGCGCCGCCGACGTGGCAACCCGAGATCAAGGTCGAGCGGCGCTTCGTCGAGCGCGAGGAGACGCATGCCTCGGTGCTCATTCCGCTCGTCCTGCGCGACGAGATGACGGTGCTGCTGACGCAGCGCACCGACCACCTCAACGACCATCCCGGGCAGATCAGCTTTCCCGGCGGGCGCGCCGAGGCGCGCGACCTTGACCCGGTCGCGACCGCTCTGCGCGAGGCGCACGAGGAGATCGGGCTCGAGGCGTTCGAGGTCGAGGTCCTCGGCAGCTTGCCGACCTACACCACCAGCACCGGGTTCATCGTCACGCCCGTGGTCGGCCTGGTGCAGCCGCGCGCGGTGCTGCGGCCCGACCCGTTCGAGGTCGCCGAAGTCTTCGAGGTGCCGCTCGCCTGGCTGATGAATCCGGCCAACCATCGGCGCCACGCGCTCGAGTTCGCCGGCGCGACGCGCGAGTTCTTCTCGATTCCCTGGCAGGGCAGCGATGCCAACGGCACGCCGCGCCGCTACTTCATCTGGGGCGCGACCGCGGCGATGCTGCGCAATCTCTACCGCTTTCTCGCCGCCTAGAGCGCGGCCTTTCGTTTTGCAACGGGCGTGCCGGAGGCGGCCGCTATGATCGGTCGCGATGAGTTTCATCGCGGTCCTGCTGGCGCTTCTGCTCGAACAGATCAAGCCGCTGCCGCGCGGCAACGTCGTCCACGACGCGCTGACCGGCTGGATCGCCGGCACGGCCCGCAACTTCGACGCCGGCAAGGACCGCCACGCCTGGGTCGTCTGGAGCATCACGGTGCTCGTGCCGACGCTCGCCTGCGCCGCGATCTACGTCGCGCTGGCGCAGTTCAAGCTCGGTCTGGCGTTCGCGTTCGACGTCGCCGTCCTCTACCTCACGCTCGGCTTTCGCCAGTTCAGCCACTACTTCACCGACATCCGCGCCGCGCTCGACCGTGGCGACGAGATCGAGGCGCGGCGCCTGCTCGCCGAATGGCGCCACCTCGACGCGAGCGACCTGCCGGCGAGCGCGTTCCTGCGTCACGTGATCGAGCATTCGCTGCTCGCCGCGCATCGCCACGTGTTCGGCGTCTTCTTCTGGTTCGTGCTGCTCTCGACGATGGGTCTCGGGCCCGCGGGGGCGGTGCTCTACCGGCTGGCCGAATTCGTCAGCCGCTACTGGTCGTACCGCAGCGGCGAGGGCGGGGTCGCCGTCAACGAGCGGCTCGGCGCGCTCTCCTTGCGTCTGTTCCAGATGCTCGATCACGTGCCGGCGCGTCTCACCGCGTCCGGGTTCGCGGTGGTCGGCAACTTCGAGGAAGCGGTCAATTGCTGGCGTCGCGACGCTTCGCTCTGGCGCTACGCCAACGAGGGCGTGATCCTCGCCGCTGCCGCCGGTGCGGTCGGCGTGCAGCTCGGCGGCGGCGCGGCGCCGGGGCTCACGCCCGACCGCGCCAAGACCTTCGAAGCGGGCGCGCTTCCCGACTCGGCGGCCGCCGAAGGATCAACGCCGGGCGAGGTCCCGCAGCTCGGCCACCTGCGCAGCGTCGTCGCTCTCGTCTGGCGCTCGGTCGTCCTCTGGATGCTGCTGCTCGCGCTGCTCTCGCTTGCCAACCTGATCGGCTAGCAGGCCGCCAGAGGCTAGACCCGCTCCGCGGCCTCGAGCTCGTCGAAGATCTCGCGGTAGATCCGGTAGCGCGAGGCGGCGATCTCGCCGCGCTCGAGCGCGGCGACGACGCCGCAGCCGGGCTCCTGCCGGTGCGTGCAGTTGTAGAAGCGGCAGGCGGTGGCGTGGGGCGCGATGTCGGGCATGAGTGCGGCGAGGCGTTGCGCATCGACGTGGCGCAGCCCGAACTCCTGGAACCCCGGCGAGTCCACCAGCGCGCTCTCGCGCTCGGCGTCGAGCCAGTACCACTGGGTTGCCGTCGTCGTGTGCCGGCCGGTGTTCAGCGCCTGCGAGATCTCGCCCGTCTGCGCCTTCGCGTCGGGCACCATCTGGTTGACCAGCGTGCTCTTGCCGGCGCCGCTCGGACCGAGCACCAGCGTCGCGTGCCGGGCGAGCACCGGCGCGAGCCGGCTACGCGCCTCGTCGCGATCGAACTTGAGCGACAGCTCGAGCACCTCGACCTCGGCCGCGCCGTACGGGCGCAGCCGCTCACGTGCCGCCGCGAACGACGGCATGTCGCGCTTGTTGAGGACGATGCGCGCCGGGATCGCGGCGTCGGCGGCGGCGATCAGCGCGCGCGCGAGCTGCGACTCGCTGAACACCGGCTCGGCGGCGACCACGACGAGCAGCTGGTCGATGTTGGCGGCGAACGCCTTCGTCTTCCATTCGTCGCGCCGGTAGAAGAGCGTCGTCCGTGGCAGGATCTCCTCGATCACGCCTTCGTCGCCCGAGCGCTGCCAGCGTACCCGGTCGCCGACGACGGCGTCGCTGCGCTTGCCGCGCGTGTGGCAGAGCACGCGCGCACCATTCGGCGCTT
The DNA here is from genome assembly GCA_036503045.1 of Caldimonas sp. GTDB lineage: Bacteria > Pseudomonadota > Gammaproteobacteria > Burkholderiales > Burkholderiaceae_C > Schlegelella_A. The sequence continues at coordinate 7,519 of DASXXO010000329.1, forward strand.
CGACGACGAGCCTGCGGCCGTGCCCGGAGACGACCCTTCCCGGGTCTTGCGAAACGCTAGCCGAGGAAGGCGACGAGGGCATCGGCCTTGGCGGCGCAGATGAAGTCGTTCGCCGAGATGCCGCCGGCCGAGTGGGTCGAGAAGCGCACGTTGCAGCGATCGAAGGTCACGCGCAGGTCGGGATGGTGGTCCTCGACGTGGCACAGCCACGCCAGCGCGTCGACGAACGCGACGGTCTCGAGCCAGCCCTTGAAGGCATAGGTCTTCTCGATCGCGCCCTCGGCCTCGCGCCAGCCGCTCATCTGGGCGAGATGGTCGCGCACGGCTTGCTCGCTCATGCGCGCGGCGCGCGCTTGGCACTGTTGATGGAGGAAATCGGTCATGGCGTGGCGGCGGCGACGTTGCGCGGCGCGAGCGCGGCGAGGCGCTCGACGGCCGGCGGGTGCGAATAGTAGAACCGCGCGTAGAGCGGGTCCGGGGTGAGCGTCGAGGCATTGTCCTCGTGCAGCTTGAGCAGGGCCGACGCGAGCGCGAGGCCGTCGGCATGGGTCGACGCGAACGCGTCGGCCTGGAACTCGTCGCGACGCGACCAGCCGGCGAGCAGCGGCGACGCGAACACGCCGAACACCGAGGTCACGAGGAGGAGCAGAACCAGCGCGAGGGCGTCGTTCCGCAAAGCCAGGTTGGGCGTGACGGCCAGCCCGGTATAGAACCAGCTTTGCGTCGAGAGCCAGCCGAGCAGGGCGAAGAAACCGAGCGTGATCGCCGCCATCCCGAGCATGCGGTTTCTGATGTGGCGCAGCTTGAAGTGGCCGAGCTCGTGCGCGAGCACCGCCTCGACCTCGCCGGTGGCCAGGCGCGCGAGCAGGGTGTCGTAGAAGACGACGCGCTTGGCGCTGCCAAAGCCCGTGAAGTACGCGTTGGCGTGGGCCGAGCGCCGGCTGCCGTCCATGACGAAGAGGCCGCGTGCGGCGAACCCGGCGCGCGCCATCAGGGCCTCGACGCGCGCGCGCAGCGGCGCGTCGTTCAGCTCCTCGAAGCGGTTGAAGAGCGGCGCGATGACGCTCGGAACGATCACCTGCGCGGCGACCACGACCACCATCCAGGCGGCCCACGCCCAGAGCCACCACAGCCGGCCCGCGGCCGCCATGATCCAGAGCAACGCGGCGAGGAGCGGCAGGCCAACGACCGCAGCGATCGCGATCCCCTTGGCCAGGTCGGCCAGCCAGAGCCGCAAGTTGATTCGGTTGAAGCCGAAGCGCTGTTCAAGGCGGAAGGTCGCGTACCAGTCGAACGGCAGTTCGAGGATGGCGCCGACCGTCGCGAACGCGGCGACGAGGGCGACCTCGTAGGCGAGCACTCCGAAGGGCGGCGCGACCGCTTCGCGCAGCGCGACGTTGAGCGCGTCGAGCCCGCCGAACAGCGTCCAGCCGAGCAGGACCGCGGCGCCGGCGATCATCTGCCAATGGGCCAAGCGCGCCTTGGCGAGGGTGTAGTCGGCGGCACGCTGGTGCACGGCGAGCGAGACGCGCGCGCGAAACGCTTCGGGCACCTGGTCGCGGTGGAGCGCGACGTGGCGCACCTGGCGCGCGAGCAGCCAGGCGCGCGTCGCGAGCGACACGACCAGCGCGGTCGCGAACATGATCGTCCAGGCGAGTGAACTCATCGACGGCGAGTGTAGGTCGGTCAGCGCCGCTCCGAGTGCTGCGAGAATTTATCCCCTGGAGCCCGCCCGATGAACGACCTTCTCAGCCACGACGACCACAACCTGGTCTGGATCGACCTCGAGATGACCGGCCTGGTGCCCGAGACCGACCGGATCATCGAGATCGCCGTCGTCGTCACCGATGCGCAGCTTGGCCGGCGTACCGAAGGGCCGGTGTTCGCGATCCACCAGAGCGATGCGACGCTCGCGGCGATGGACGCCTGGAACACCGGCACGCACGCCAGGACCGGCCTGACCGATCGTGTGCGCGCCTCGACGATCGACGAGACCGAGGCCGAGCGCCAGGTGATCGAGTTCCTGCAGCAGTACGTGCGCAAGAACACGTCGCCGATGTGCGGCAACAGCATCTGCCAGGACCGGCGCTTTCTCGCCGTCACGATGCCGAGGCTCGAGGCGTTTTTCCACTATCGCAATCTCGACGTGAGCACGCTGAAGGAGCTGGCGCGGCGCTGGCGCCCCGAGCTGCTCGGGGGCTTCCGCAAGGCGCAGGCGCACACGGCGCTCGCCGACATCCACGAATCGATCGACGAGCTCGCCTATTACCGCGAGCATTTCCTGCGCGCCGACGCGCCAGCGCAAATCGCCCCGCCGGGGTAGAATCACAGACTTGCCGCCAACGGACCTTGCCTTTCGGCGAGGCGACCGCGCGGCGATCCGCTCATCCCCTCTGACCGTCTCGGTCGCGTCTTCGCTCACAGCGACGCGCACGTCGAGCTCTGCACGCAAGGTCGGCGGCGATGCCGTCGCAATCGCACCTTGGTGCCGGCTCCATCGAGCCGGAAATTCGTCATGACCTTCGAATCCCTCGGCCTGCCCGAGCCTCTCGTTCGCGCCGTCGCCGATGCCGGCTACGGCGCGCCCACCGGCGTCCAGTCGGCTGCCATCCCGCCCGCGCTCGCCGGAAGCGACCTGATGGTCGCTGCCGCGACCGGCAGTGGCAAGACCGCGTCGTTCATCCTGCCGGCGCTGCGCCGTGTCCTCGCGGCGCGCGCCAATCCCAGTGAACGGCGCGACAAGGGCACCGTCTACGGACCGCGCGTCCTCGTCCTCACGCCGACGCGCGAACTCGCCCTGCAGATCGCCAAGGCGGCCACGACCTATGGCCGCCACGTCGCGGGCGTGCGCGTCGCGACGGTCGTCGGCGGCGTTCCCTATCCGGCACAGCTCAAGGCCCTGCGCGGGCCGCTCGACATCCTGATCGCGACGCCGGGCCGGCTGATCGACCATCTGCAGAGCGGCAAGGCAGTGCTCGACCATGTCGAGATGCTCGTCCTCGACGAGGCCGATCGCATGCTCGACATGGGCTTCATCGACGACATCGCGACGATCGCCGACCACCTGCCGGCGGCGCGCCAGACGGTGATGTACAGCGCGACCTTCATCGGCCACGTGGCGCGCCTCGCGCAGAAGCTGCTGCGCGCCCCGCAGCGGATCGACGTCGCGTCGCACACCGACCGCCACGCCAACATCGAGCAACGCCTGCACTGGGCCGACGACTTCGCACACAAGAACGCGCTGCTCGACAGCATCCTGACCGAGCGCGGCGTCGATCAGGCGCTCGTCTTCACCAGCACGCAGATCGACGCCGACCGTCTCGCCGACCGCCTCGCGCAGCTCGGCCACTCGGTGGCGGCGCTGCACGGCGGCATGCCGCAAGGGCGGCGCAACCGCGTCCTGCAGGGCCTGCGCTCGCGCCATTTGCGCATCCTCGTCGCGACCGACGTCGCGGCGCGCGGCATCGACGTGCCGACGATCAGCCACGTCGTCAACTACGGCCTGCCGATGAAGCCCGAGGACTACGTGCACCGGATCGGCCGCACCGGCCGCGCCGGGCGCGACGGCCTCGCGGTCACGCTCGCCGAGCGCTTCGACGCCGGGATGATCCGACGCATCCAGCAGTTCACGACGCAGCCGATCCCGGTGGCGACGATCGGCGGGCTCGAGCCGAGGGGCAAGCAGCCGAAGATGCTCGCGCGCCCCGCGCGCGGAGCCGAAGGCGATTCGCGCCAGGTCGCGCGCGGCAATCCGTTCGACCGCGCGCTGCCGGCGCGGCCTACAGACGCTGCACCGTCACGGCGACCGTCATTCCCAGATAGTCGTCACTCTCGCCGAACCAGCTCCCCGAGATCGGCGCCGCCTGCGATGGGTCGCGCGCGAAACCCACGCGGATGAGCTGCGTTCCGCCGAGCAGGTTGTTGGTCGGGTCGAACGGCACCCAGCCCGCGCCCGGCAGGTAGGCCTGCAGCCAGGCATGGGTGGAGCCGGCGCCGACCGTTCCGGAATCGGTTCCGCCGTCGAGTGCCGGGTCA
>DASXXO010000330.1:0-6210 GCA_036503045.1 Caldimonas sp.
ATCTTCAGCGTGCATTCGCTGCCGTCGACGCGCGACCCCGCCGTGCTGCGCCGAACCACGCGCGGCCGCTGGCTGATGATCGCCGTCCTGCTCGTCTGCGCGGCACCCGTCGTCGCGTCGTACTTCGCGTACTTCGTCGTCCGGCCGCAGGCGCGCACGAACTACAGCGAGCTGATCGTGCCGACGCGGCCGCTTCCCGCTTCGCTGCCGCTCAGCGATCTCGCCGGCGCGCGCGTCGCGCCGTCGTCGCTGCGCGGCCAGTGGCTCGTCGTCGTCGTCGCCGCGGGCGCGTGCGACGCGCGCTGTGAGCGGCAGCTCTGGCTGCAGCGCCAGCTGCACGAGGCGCTCGGCGCCGAGAAGGACCGGGTCGACAAGGTCTGGCTCGTCGACGACGGCGCGCCGCCGCGGCCCGAGACCTTGCAGGCGATCGCCGCGCGCGGCAATGCGCGCTCCGTGTTCGCGCCGGCGACCGTGCTTCGTGCGGCCCGGGCGGACCTCGCCGGCTGGCTGGCGCCGGCGCCGGGCCACGCGCTCGAGGACCACCTCTACATCGTCGACCCGCGCGGCGAATGGATGATGCGCGTTCCGGCCGACGCAGATCCGGCGCGCCTGAAGCGCGATCTCGACAAGCTGCTGATCGCCTCGGCAAACTGGGACCGGGCAGGACGATGAGCACGGCCGTTCCCGCCGTCGATCTCGCGCCGCTGCTCGGCTTGCTCGCGATCGGTACCGTGCTCGCGAGCATCCCGCTCGGCTGGTTCTGGCGCGGTCGCCAAGGCGCTGCGCCGGCGCTGCGCCTGCAGGCGTTCGCCTGGCTGGTGCTCTTCCTGAGCTTCGACCTCGTGCTGATCGGCGCCTTCACGCGCCTCAGCGATTCCGGTCTCGGCTGCCCCGACTGGCCGGGCTGCTACGGGCAGGCGAGCCCGCTCGGCGCGAGCGAGCACATCGCCGCCGCCGAGGCCGCGGTGCCGACCGGCGCGGTGACCTCGACCAAGGCGTGGGTCGAGATGGTCCACCGCTACGCGGCGACCGCGATCGGCGCGCTCGTCGTCGTCCTCGCCGCGCTGGCCGTTCGCGCGTCGCGCCGCAGCGGCGGCCGGATCGGCGCGCGCTGGGCCGTCCTCACCCTCGCCTGGATCGTCCTGCAGGGCGCGTTCGGCGCGCTCACCGTGACGCTGCGCCTCTATCCGGCGATCGTCACGCTGCACCTTCTCGGCGGCTTCGGGCTGCTGGCGCTGCTCGCGATCCAGGCCGAGCGCTACGCCCCGCGTCCGCTGGCGCTCACGCCGGCGCTGCGCGCCGGGCTCGTCGCGGTCGCGCTGCTCACCGTGCTCCAGGCCGCGCTCGGCGGCTGGGTCAGCAGCAACTACGCGGTGCTCGCCTGTCGCGACTTCCCGACCTGCCAAGGCAGCTGGTGGCCCGACATGGACGTCGCGCAGGGCTTCGTCATCCTGCGGCCGCTCGGCGCAGGCGGGGACGCCGGCTACCTGCCGTTTTCGGCGCTGACCGCGATCCACATGGCGCATCGCCTCGGCGCGCTGTTGCTGCTGCCGGCGCTCGTCGGGCTTGCCTGGCGGCTGCGTGCAGCCGGTGCCGCGGCCGGTCCCTGGGCACTCGGCTTGTTCGGTCTCGCCGTGTGGCAGGCTGCGAGCGGCCTCGGCAACGTTCTGCTCGGCTGGCCGCTCGCGGCCGCCGTCGCGCACACTGCGGGCGCGGCGGCACTGGTCGTCGTGCTCACGCTGCTCCTTGCGCGCAGCGCCCCCGCCCCTTTCGAGCGGGCTTCGCGCGGGACCCATCGGACGGCCGCGGTCGCCTGAGGATCGACGAGATGCCGAACATGCTTGCGCCTGCCGCTCGCCGCGAAGTCTCGCCGGCCGCCAAGCTGCGCCAGTACTACGCGCTGACCAAGCCGCGCGTCGTCCAGCTGATCGTCTTCTGCGCGCTGATCGGCATGTTGCTGGCCACGCCTGGCCTGCCCGACTGGCGCCTTGCGCTCGCCGGCGTCGCGGGCATCTGGCTCGTCGCCGCCGCGGCCGCGGCGTTCAATTGCCTGGTCGAGCAGCACATCGATGCGCGCATGGCCCGGACCTCGTGGCGCGCGACGGCGACGGGGGAGCTGACGCCCCTGCAGGCGCTCGCTTTCTCGGCCGTCCTCGCCGTGCTCGGCAGCGCGATCCTCTGGTTCGCCGTCAACGCGCTCACCCTGTGGCTGACGCTCGCCACCTTCGTCGGCTACGCCGTCGTCTACACGATGGTGCTGAAGCCGCTCACGCCGCAGAACATCGTGATCGGCGGCGCGTCGGGGGCGATGCCGCCCGTCCTCGGCTGGGCCGCGATCCGCGGCGAGGTCGGGCCCGAGGCGCTGATCCTCTGCCTGATCATCTTCCTCTGGACACCGCCGCACTTCTGGGCGCTCGCGCTCTACCGTGCCGAGGACTATCGGCGCGCCGGCCTGCCCATGCTGCCGGTGACGCATGGCTCGGAGTTCACCCGGCTGCACGTCCTGCTCTATACGCTCGTGCTCTTCGCCGCGACCTTGCTGCCGTTCGTCGCCGGGATGAGCGGCGGGATCTACCTCGCCGCGGCGATCGTCCTCGGCGCGATGTTCAGCGGCTACGCGTGGCGGCTCTGGCGGCACTATTCCGACGCCCTCGCGCGTCGCACCTTCCGCTTCTCGATCGTCCACCTGACGCTGCTCTTCGCGGCGCTCCTGGTCGACCACTATCTGTGGCCGCTCGTCGCATGACAGCCGCGCGGCGCGGCTTCGCGCTCGGCATCGCCGCGCTGGCGCTGCTCGCCGGCTGCGACCGCATCGCCGGCGTCGGTCGGCAGCCGGCCTTCCATTTCACCGACATCACCGGCGCAGAGTTCGCGCGCCGGCTCGAGTTGCCCGACGTCGACGGCAAGCCGCGCAGCCTGGCCGACTGGAAGGGCAAGGTCGTCGTCGTCTTTTTCGGCTACACGCAGTGCCCCGACGTCTGCCCGACGACGATGGCCGAGCTGGCGCAGATCCGCCAGCTGCTCGGCGCCGACGCCGATCGCCTGCAGACGGTCTTCGTGACGATCGACCCGGAGCGCGACACGGCGGAGATCCTCAAGGCCTATGTCGCCAACTTCGGCCCCGGCGTCACCGCGCTGCGCGGCACTGCCGAGCAGACCGCGGCGGCCGCCAAGGAGTTCAAGGTCTTCTACGCCAAGGTCCCGGGCAAGACGCCCGGCAGCTACTCGATGGACCACAGCGCCGCGTCGTTCGTCTTCGACCCGACCGGGCGCGTGCGTCTCTTCGTCCCCTACGGCGGCGACCCGAAGGTCTTGGCCGCGGACCTCAAGCAACTTCTCGCCGCATAAAACAAAACGGCCCCGGAGGGGCCGGCCCCTCTCTCTCGGAGGGAGGGGAGCGAAGCGGGGAGGGAGCAGCCCGGTCAGCCGAAGGCCTGAGCCGCGCAGCGGCTCAAGCCGCCTGGGCAAGGGCCTTGCGCATCTTCTTCATGGCGGCCACTTCGATCTGGCGGATGCGCTCGGCGCTCACGCCGTATTCGCCGGCCAGATCGTGCAGCGTCATGCCGCCCGAGCTGTCGTCGTTGACCTTGAGCCAGCGCTCCTCGACGATCCGGCGGCTGCGCGCGTCGAGCGCGTCGAGCGCCAGGGCGATGCCGTCGGCGGCCAGCCAGTCGCGCTTCTTCGCCTCGATGACGCGGGTCGGCTCGTTGGCGTCGTCGGCCAGGTAGGCGATCGGCGCGTAGCTCTCCTCGCCGTCGTCGTTTTGCGGCTCGAGCGCGACGTCGCCGCCCGAGAGGCGCGTCTCCATCTCGAGCACTTCCTCGCGCTTGACGTTCAGGCTCCTGGCCAGCGTGTCGACCTCGCCCTGGGTCAGCGAAGCGCGGTGCGTATCGTCGTCGGCAGCATCGTCCTTCAGGCTCTGCTTCATCGAGCGGAGGTTGAAGAAGAGCTTGCGCTGGGCCTTGGTCGTCGCGACCCTGACCATGCGCCAGTTCTTGAGGATGTACTCGTGGATCTCGGCCTTGATCCAGTGCATCGCGTAGCTGACGAGGCGAACGCCCTGGTCCGGGTCGAAGCGCTTCACCGCCTTCATCAGGCCGATGTTGCCCTCCTGGATCAGGTCGCCGTGCGGCAGGCCGTAGCCGAGGTACTTGCGCGAGATCGAGACGACCAGGCGCAGGTGCGAGACGACCAGCCGGCCCGCCGCGGCCAGATCGCCGTCGGCGCGCAGGCGGCGGGCGAACTCGCTCTCTTCCTCCTGGGTCAGAAGAGGAACGCGGTTGACGGCGCCGATGTACGCGTCGAGGTTGCCAAGGGACGGGACGAGCGCCCAGGGGTCCCGAAGGGCCAGGGCATTCGCGGAAGTTTGGTTCATGGCGGGATAAGACCCTTTCGAGTCATTTCGGTTCCGCCCATATTAGCAGTCGAGGGCCTGGAGTGCTAAGAGTGGCGCAATCGTGGCGATGGGGTGGGACTATGGCTGGCAAGTCCTGGGCCAGGGCCGCCGAACCGCCCCCCGGTCAGCTGAACCCGGTGTCCATCCGGTCGAGGAGGTCGTCGACGGTCGCGAGCAGCTCGTTGACCGAGACCGGCTTGGTGAGGTAGCGGACGGCCCCGGCGTCGAGCGCGGCATCGACCTGCAGCGCCGTCGCGTCGGCCGAGACCACGATCACCGGGATCGCCGAGGTGGCCGGATCGGCCTTCAGGTGACAGAGGAGGTCGAGCCCGCTCATGTCCGGCAGGTGCATGTCGAGCAGGATCAGGTGCGGCAAGCGGTCGTGCACCGACGCGAGGCCCTCGAGCCCGGTGACGGCGACTTCCATCCGGACCTGGACCCGCTGCGCCAGGATCCCGCGCATCACCTCGACGTTCGTTTCGTTGTCCTCGATGTAGAGCACGAAGCGCCGGTGGTACTTGGCCGGCAGCGCGGTGAGGTCGTCGAGCGAGGACGGCACGGTGTCGGGGTCGAGGGCCCGCGGCAGCTTGAGGATGAACGACGACCCTTCGCCTGGGACGCTCTTGACCCGGATCGACCCGCCCATCAGCTCGGCGAGCCGGCGGCTGATGACCAGGCCGATGCCCGTTCCCTGCAGAGCAGTCCGCTCGCGACCAAGGCGGTTGAACGGCCGGAAGAGCTCCTCCATCTGCTCCGGCGTCATTCCCATGCCGGTATCGGTCACGGAGACCTCGATCACTTCGGGCGCGGCCAGCCGGCTCGCGATGTGGACCCGACCGTTGTCGACGTTGTACTTGACGGCATTGCTCAGCAGGTTGGTGAGGATCTGCTTGACGCGCGTGGCGTCGCCGAGGACCGCCGACGTCCCCGGCGTCAGCTCGACGCTGATCCGGATCCCGCGTTGCGCCGCGTCGCTCGCGACGAGCGCCGTCGTCGCCTCGACGATCTCGCCGAGCTCGAGCGTCGCCGTCTGCAGGCGGAGGTTTCCCGAGTCGATCCGCGACAGATCGAGCACGTCGTTGATCATTTCGAGCAGGTGCCAGCCGGCCTGCTGGATCTGCGCGACCCAGGGCCGCTGGGTCGCCGTCAGCGGATGGCGCCGGTCGATCTCGAGCAGCTGGGCGAAGCCGAGCATCGCGTTCAGCGGCGTGCGCAGCTCATGGCTCATGCGCGAGAGGAAGTCGCTCTTGGCGCGGTTCGAGAGCTCTGCCGCCTCGCGCGCCCGCTCGGCCTCCTCGAGCCGCAGGTGCTCGGTGATGTCCTCGACGACGCCGACGATCCGCCACGGCTCGTTGCTCGGATCGCGCAGCAAGGAGACCGTCGAGCGCACCCAGGCGACGTCGCCGCTGCGGTTGAGGACCCGCTTGTGGCGGCGGTACATCGGGATCTCGCCGGCGACGAGCTGCGCCGTCAGCATCTCGTCGTTGGCGAGGTCCTCGGGATGCGCCAGCGCCGCCGGGCTGAGCCGCGCGAGCTCGGCTTCATCGTAGCCGGTCAGCTCGCAGTAGCGCGGGTTGGCCTGGATCACGCGGCCGGCGAGGTCGGTATAGACGACGCCGATCGGCACGTTGTCGAGGATGTTGCGGAAGCGCTGCTCGCTCGCGCGCAGTGCGCCTTCGGCGACCTGGCGGTCGGCGACCTCGGCGCGCAGCGCCGCCGTGCGCTCGCGCACCGCGGCCTCGATCCGCCGGGTCCGGCCGGTCGTGATCAGCAGCGACGCGCCGAGCATGGCCGCCGACAGGAGGCCGACGATG
>DASXXO010000331.1:0-16269 GCA_036503045.1 Caldimonas sp.
CCTTGGGAGCCATCTGCATCTGCTGGAACGCCTTGTCGACGTCGACCGTCGGTTGCGTGCCGAGACCGCTCGACACCAGCTTGGGGAAGGCGATGATGAGACCCACCATCAGGATCTGGATCAGGACGAACGGCACCGCGCCCCAGTAGATCTGGCCGGTCGTGACGCGGCCGATGCGCCTGGTGGTGATCTTGTCGTCGTAGTCGTCGGTCGGTGCGACGCTGCGCAGGTAGAAGAGGGCGAAGCCGAACGGCGGGTGCATGAACGAGGTCTGCATGTTGACCGCGAGCAGCACGCCGAACCAGACCAGGTCGATGCCGAGCTTGTCGGCCACCGGCGCGATCAGCGGGATGACGATGAACGAGAGCTCGAAGAAGTCGAGGAAGAACGCGAGGAAGAAGATCAGGATGTTGACGACGATCAGAAAGCCCAGCTGCCCGCCGGGAAGGCTCGTCAGCAGGTGCTCCACCCAGACCGGGCCGTCGACCGCCTGAAACGACAGGCTGAAGACGGTCGAGCCGATCAGGATGAAGAGCACGAAGCTCGAGATCTTCATCGTCGTGTCCAGCGCCTGGCGCAGCAGCCGCAGGTCGAGGCGACGTCGCGCAAGCGCCATCGCCAGCGCGCCCGTGGCGCCCATCGCACCGCCTTCGGTCGGCGTGGCCACGCCGAGGAAGATCGTTCCGAGGACGAGGAAGATGAGGCCCAGGGGGGGAATGAGGACGAAGGTCACCCGCTCGGCCATGCGCGACAGCAGGCCGAGCTTCATGACGCTGTTGGCGACCGCGAGCAGGAACGCGATGCCGACGCCGACGCAGAGCGAGACGACGATCAGCTCGTCGGTCGGCGTGGCCTCGGGCCGGGTCTTCGCGAACAGCAGCGCGCCGGCGACCGCCAGCCCGAGCACGATGACGAGCGAGCGCAGCCCGCTCGTGCCGTCGGGCTCGCGGATCGTTCGCGCTTCCTTGGGCAATGCGGGTGCCCACGCGGGACGGACGATGCTGCAGGCGAGGACGTAAAGGATGTAGAGCCCGGTCAAGGTGAAGCCCGGAACGAAGGCACCCCTGTACAAGTCACCGACGCTGCGCCCGAGCTGGTCGGCGAGGACGATCAGCACCAGCGACGGGGGAATGATCTGCGCGAGCGTTCCCGAGGCCGCGATCACGCCGCTCGCCAGGCGCCGGTCGTAGCCGTAGCGCAGCATGATCGGCAGCGAGATCAGGCCCATCGAGATGACCGACGCCGCGACGACGCCGGTGGTCGCCGCCAGCATCGCGCCGACCAGGATCACCGCATAGGCGAGACCGCCCCGGATCGGCCCGAACACCTGGCCGATCGTGTCGAGCAGGTCCTCGGCCATTCCCGAGCGCTCGAGGATCAGCCCCATCAGGGTGAAGAACGGCACCGCGAGCAGCGTCTCGTTCTGCATGATCCCGAAGATGCGCAGCGGCAGCGCCTGGAGCAGCGACTGCGGCATCAGCCCCAGCTCGACGCCGACGACGCCGAAGAAGAGGCCGCACGCCCCGAGCGAGAACGCGACCGAGTAGCCGAAGAGCAGAAAGACGATCAGGCTGGCGAACATGATCGGCGCCATGTTCGCGGCGAGAAACTGCATCATGGCTTGCCCGCCAGCGCCGCCTTCTCGCGTTCGGCAATCTCCTTCTCGAGCAGGAATTCGGCGAGCTCCTCCTCCGCGCTCTTGGCCTGGCGCTTGCGCGTGGGATCGGGAATCAGGCCGCGCAGGAAGGCGATCCGCTTGATGAGCTCGGAGATCGCCTGGACCCCGAGCAGGGCGAAGCCGAGCGGCAGCAACGCGAACACCGGCCAGCGGATCAGGCCTCCGGCGTTCGACGAGTACTCGTTCATCTCGTACGCCCGCAGCGCGAGCGGCAGCGAGAGGCGGATCACGGTGTAGACCAGCGGCAGGACGAAGCAGGCGAGCCCGATGACGTCGATCCAGATCTGGGTGCGCTTGGTGAAGCGGCCGGAGATCACGTCGATCCTGACGTGCTCCTGGCGCAGCATCGTGTAGCCCGCGGCGAGCAGGAACACCGCGGCGAACAGGTACCACTGGATCTCGAGGTACGCGTTCGAGCTGGTGTTGAACACCTTGCGGACGGTGGCGTTGAGCGCGCTGATGAGGACCGCTGCGAGGACGAGCCACGCGACCCAGCGACCGACCCACTCGGTGCCGCGATCGATCAGGCGGGACAGGGCGAGAAGCGGTGCCAAGGACTCTCCATCGGATGCAAAAGGACGCTCCGCGTGGAGGACCCGCCGCGAAGCGCCGCCGATTCTAGGGAGGCGGCTCGTCGCCGCGCTTGCGTGTTTGCGCTAGGACGCGCGGCGCGGCGGACGTGCGGTCAGCCGGCGAGCGCGGCACGCACGAGCTTGCCCGAGCGCGTGCCGGTGCGGCAGAAGGCGAGGATCGGCCTGGGCATGGACTCGAGCAGCGCGGCGAAGCGCGCGATCTCCTGCGCAGTCTGCACGCTCGGCGAGACCGGCAGGAACGCGTAGGCGAGCCCCGCCGCGCGCGCGGCGGCCTCGATGCTCGCCGACGTCGGTTGCGTCGGACCGCCCTCGAAATCGGGACGGTTGTTGACGACGCTGCGAAATCCCGCGGCCGCCGCTTCGGCCATCGCTGCCGGGTCGAGCTGGCCAGCGACGGCGATGTCGGCGGTGAGGCGTTGGGGGGCGAATGCCATCGTCTTCCCGATCCCGGCGCGTCAGCGCGCGAGCGCAGCCTTGACCGCGGCGGAGACCTGGCCCATGTCGGCACGTCCGGCGAGCTGCGCTTTTGCTGCCGCCATCACCTTGCCCATGTCGGCGGGGCCGGATGCGCCGGTCTGGCGCACGAGCGCCGCGACCTCGGCGGCGATCTCGTCCGCGCCGAGCCGTGCCGGGAGGTATTCCTCGAGCACCTTCAGCTCCGCGCTCTCCTTGTCGACGAGGTCCTGGCGACCGCCGGCGGTGAACTGCTGGATCGAATCCTTGCGCTGCTTGACGAGCTTGTCGACGATCGCGACGACCGCCGCGTCGTCGAGCTCGATCCGCTCGTCGACCTCGCGCTGCTTGAGCGCTGCGAGCAGGCCGCGGATGGTGAGCAGGCGCGGCGCGTCCTTGGCGCGCATGGCGGTCTTCATGTCTTCGGTGATGCGGTCTTTCAGGCTCATCGGAACTCCAGGGCCGACTCTACGCCGGCCGGCAACGAAAGCGACGAAGCCCGCGGGCGGCGGGCTTCGTGGGTCGGCGGGCGGCGTTCGTCAGAACAGCTTCTTCGGTAGCTGCATGCTGCGCACGCGCTTGAAGTGCCGCTTGACCGCTGCCGCCTTCTTGCGCTTGCGCTCGGCGGTGGGCTTCTCGTAGAACTCGCGGGCTCGCAGGTCGGTCAGGAGGCCGAGCTTTTCGATGGTGCGCTTGAAGCGGCGAAGAGCGACGTCGAACGGCTCGTTTTCTTTGACGCGAACGGTGGTCATCTAGCTGGGTCGAGTTTGGAGAAGGACATCGATTATAGCCCGCCGGGCCGGGAGCGGCAATGCAGCGCCAAGGCGCGGGCGCAGGCGGCGGCGCTTGCCCAGGCCCACTGGAAGTTGTAGCCGCCGAGCCAGCCGGTGACGTCGACCACCTCGCCGATGAAATGAAGGCCCGGGACGATCCGGCTCTCGCAACTGCGCGAGTCGAGGTCGCGGGTGTCGACGCCGCCCGCCGTCACCTCGGCCTTGCGCCAGCCTTCGGTTGCGGCCGGGGTCGGCGTCCAGCGGTGCAGGGCCGCGGCCAGAGCGTCGAGCTCGCGGTCGCGCAGCTCGGCGACCGGGCGCTCGCCGGAAGCGCTGTGCGCGAGCCAGGCGTCGACGATGCTGCGCGGCAGCGTGTCGGCCAAGACCGTGGCGAGCTGGCGCCGGCTCGATTTGGCGGCGCCGAGCGCGCGCCGCAGGTCGCTGCCGGGCGCCAGATCGATCGCGATCGATTCGCCGGCACGCCAGCCGGTGGAGATCTGGAGCACCGCCGGCCCGCTCAGGCCGCGGTGGGTGAAGAGCAGGTGCTCGGCGAACGACGGCCCGCGTGCCGCTGCCGCGCGCACCGCCAGGGAGACGCCGGCGAGCGCACCGAATCGCTGCCCATCGGCGGGGGCGAGCAGGAGCGGGACGAGCGCCGGCCGCGGCTCGACGATCCGATGGCCGAGCCGGCGCGCGATCGTGTAGCCCCAGTCGCTCGCGCCGATCTTCGGAATCGAGAGTCCGCCGCTGGCCACGACGAGGCGCGCTGCGCGCACCGGCCCGCGCGAGGTGTCGAGCTCGAATCCGGCGCCGCCGACGCGGACGGCCTCGACCCGGCACGGCTGCCAGCGCTGCACGGCACCGGCGTCGCACTCGGCGAGCAGCATGGCGATGATCGCCGCGCTCGACTCGTCGCAAAAGAGCTGCCCTTTGTGCTTCTCGTGCCAGCCGATGCCGTGCCGCTCGACCAGGTCGATGAAATCGCGCGGCGTGTAGCGCGCGAGCGCCGAGCGGCAGAAGTCGGGATTGGCGGAGTCGAAGTTCTCCGGTCCGACGTCGATGTTGGTGAAGTTGCAGCGGCCGCCGCCCGAGATGCGGATCTTCTCGGCGACCTTGTCTGCATGGTCGATGAGAACGACCGTGCAGCCGAGCTGGCCACTGAGCGCGGCGCAGTGCAGTCCGGCGGCGCCGGCGCCGACGATCGCGACGTCGAACTGCACCCGCTGCGCTCAGTGCTTCCAGACGAACGGGAACGCGAGCTGCTTGAAGAAGCCGTTCATGGTCGTGCGCCTCCCATGCGCCATGGCGCCGATGGCGGCCGCGGCGGAATTATTGCGCTCGACAGGCTAGCGCGGCGCGTCGAGCAGGCGCGTCACCGAATTCCATTCGTCGTCGCTCACCGGCGTGATCGACAGGCGGTTGCCGCGCTTCAGGACGCGCATCGTCGCGAGCTCGGGGCTGGCGCGCATCTCGGCCAGAGACAGAAGGCGCGTCTTCTTCAGCACCTTGACGTCG
Source organism: Caldimonas sp. (assembly GCA_036503045.1). Classification (GTDB taxonomy): domain Bacteria; phylum Pseudomonadota; class Gammaproteobacteria; order Burkholderiales; family Burkholderiaceae_C; genus Schlegelella_A. The sequence goes on from DASXXO010000331.1 coordinate 5,013, forward strand.
ACGTGCCACCAGCGCGGCGATTCAGTCCGCGACTTCTGGTCGTAGTAGTGGCTCTTCGGGTCGAACTGGGTCTGGTCGGGCGACGGTGCCGACGCGACCTCGGCGATGCCGACGATTCCCGGCTCCGCGCACGACGAGTGGTAGAAGAGGACGCGGTCGCCGCGCGCCATCTCCTTCTTCATGAAGTTGCGCGCCTGGAAGTTGCGCACGCCGACCCATGGAACGGTCGCGTCCGGCGCAGCCGCCGCGTCGTCGATCGAGCATTCGCTCGGCTCGCTCTTCATCAACCAGTAGCGCATGGGCGGGAACGAGCGGAGAACAAAAAGGTGTCCGCCGCGCCCCGTGAACCGCATTCCTGAACCCAGGGTTCAGGTGGGCGAGGTCAGCCAGGTTTCGGGTTCATCTGACGCGAGACGATCACACCTGCCGGGCGATGTTCCAAGCCCTTGCTCTTGCGAGCATCGGTTCAAGGAAATATAAAGTTCACGCGAACGCAACGGACGAATTCATCATACCGCGCAGAGCGCAGCGCGGGCGTGAATTAGAGCAGTTGTCCGTCCACGTTGAGGGTCATATCGATGCGCCGGACGAGTGCGTCGAGGTCGACCGGCGCGTCCGCGCCGTGCGCTGCCGGCGTCGCTTCGGCGCGGGCCGGCGCGGGCCGCTGCGCGAGCGCGAACGCGAGGTTGAGCGCCGCGAGCACGGCGATCCGCTCGCGTGCCTTGACCTTGCCGCCGTCGCGGATCGCGCTCATCTCGCGGTCGACGTCGGCGACCGCTTCGAGCAGGGCGCTCTCGCCGCCGTCCGGGCAGCCGAGGATATAGCTCTGGCCGAGAATCGTGACCTCGACCTGCTTCATCCGAGGCTCCTGAGCGAAGCGCCGCCGCCGCCGTCGAGGCGGGAACCGTCGGCGCCGGCGCCGTCGAGTTCGACGCCATCTGCGGCGGGCCCAGGCTCGCGCGGAAAGCGCTGCAAGAGAACGTCGATCCGGCCGCGTGCCGCGTTGAGGCGCGAGCGCAGGTTGTCGCGCTCGCTCGTGACGGCGCCGAGCTGCGTCTTCAGGAGCGCGTTCGTGCGCTGCAGTTCCTCGTGACGAAGGAGCAGGCGTTCGACCCGGTCGGCGAGTTCCTCGATCGTGGCCATGACGCTCGGGCAAGAGGAGTGGAAGCGAATTGTAGGCGGCGGCCAGGGCAGGTTCGCGCTGCGTAGAATGCTGCGCGCTGGTGCCCGTGAAGGTGTTCATGCCTTCACAGTTAAACGGGAAGCGAGCGTCGGGCCACGGCCCGGCATCAACCGCGCTGCCCCCGCAACGGTACGGCGGACGATGCTGCTCTTCCAAGGGCGGCGTCAGCGTTGGCGCTGAGACCACTGGAAGCGCGAGCTCCCGGGAAGGTCGCCGACGTCGCTCCGTCAGCCCGGATACCGGCCAGCAAAGCGGGCCGGGATGCGTTCCCGGCTCATGTCGCTTGCGTCCGCGGGGAAGCGGACTCAGGCCTCTTCGCGGGAACCTCACCATGCCATGCCAACCCAAGGCGCCGCGCCTTCCGCCGGCCCGTCGCGCTCGCGCGCTCGCGCGCATTCGTCGCTGCGCTTTTGCCTTCCTGTTCGTTGCTGTCTTCGATGCAGCCGCTGCGGACGGCACGCTCGAGCAGGTCGTCGTCACCGCCACGCGCGAGCCCGAGTCGATCGGCCGCAGCAGCGCCGACATCGTCGTCATCGACAGCGCGACGATCCGCAACACGACCGCCGATTCGGTCGAGGATCTGCTGCGCCGCGCTGCCGGAATGCAGCTCGCCCGCAACGGCGGGCCCGGCCAGAGCTCTGGCTACTTCATCCGCGGCGCGAGCACGAACAGCACCGTCGTGCTGATTGACGGCGTTCGGGTCGGCTCGGCGACGCTCGGCCAGGCGGAGTTCGAGGCGCTGAGCTTGGCGCAGATCGAGCGCATCGAGGTGCTGCGCGGACCGGCGTCGAGCCTTTACGGTGCCGACGCGGTGGGCGGCGTGGTGCAGATCTTCACCCAGCGCGGCGCCGGTGCGCCCAGAGGGTTTGGCGGCGTCGAGATCGGTGGCTACGACTCGGCGCGCGGCGACGCCGGCGCGAGCGGCGTGTCGGGTCCGTGGGATTTCGCGCTCTCGCTGAGCGACGAGAAGAGCCGCGGCGTCTCCGCGATCGCCCCCGGCGACGCGTTCGGCGCCTTCAATCCGGACGACGACGGCTTCCGGCGCAAAGCGGGCAGTGCGGCGCTCGGCTTCACGCCGGCGCCCGGGCATCGCATCGGCCTGCGTCTGCTCGAGACGCGTCTGCGTTCGCAATTCGACTCGACCGAGTCGCTGCCGCCCGACTTCACGCCCGACGCCTCGCCGGATTTCCGCAACGACCTGACGACGCGCGTCGCGTCGATCGACTACCGCGGCTCGCCGACGCGCATCTGGACGACGACCGTGCAGCTGTCGCGCTCGGTCGACGACCTGACGAGCGGCGGCACGGTCAAGAGCCGCTTCGTCACCGAGCGCGAGCAGGCGACGTGGCAGAACGCCATCGCGCTCGGCGCCGAACAGCAGCTCGTGCTCGCCCTCGAACGTCTCGACGAGAAGGCGACCGCCGACGCCTTCGGGGGCACGCTCACGCGGCACAACGACGCGGCCGTGCTCGGCTACTCGGCGCGCTTTGGCGCGCACTCGCTGCAGGCCGACGCGCGCCACGACGACAACTCGGCGTACGGCGGCAACACGACCGGGCGTCTCGGCTATGCGTTCGAGGTCCTTCCCGGCCTCAAGCTGCGCGCGCTCGCCGGGACGTCGTTTCGCGCGCCGACCTTCAACGATCTGGCGTTTCCGGGCTTTGGCGTCCCGACGATCCGGCCCGAGAGCGGCCGCAGCGTCGAGGCCGGCGTGTCATGGCAAGACAACGATGCGAGCGCGAGCGCGACCGTCTACCGCAACCGCGTGAGCGACCTGATCGGCTTTCAGCCCGATCGCACCTTCTGCCCACCCGATCCGGCCTACGACTTCGGCTGCGCCGCCAACGTGCAGCGCGCGCTGCTGCAAGGTCTGACGCTCGCGGCGACGAAGCACTGGGGCGGCCTCGACGTGCACGCGAATGTCGACTTCCTCGATGCGACCGACGCCGATACCGGAGTTCGCCTGCCGCGCCGCGCCGCGCACCAGGAAAGCGCCGGCGCCGACTACGCTTCCGGGATGTGGCGTCTCGGCGCATCGGGATTTTTCGTCGGCTCGCGGCCCGACGGCGGCGTCGTGCTCGGCGGCTATGGCGTCCTCGACCTGCGCGCCGCGTGGCAGCCGCGGCCGGCGTGGCAAATCGTCGCGAAGCTCAACAACGCGCTCGATCGCAAGGTCGAGCCGGTGCGCGACTACCGCGGCCTCGGCAGACAGGCGTGGCTCGGCGTGCGCTACGACTCCGCGGGACTGTGAAGATGCGCGCGACGCGCGTGATCGTCGTCGCCCTCGCGGCAGCGGTGGTCGCGTGCGCGCTCGGCGTGCTCGCGGGCTCGTCGGGATTCGGCCTGGCGTCGACCGAGATCATGTGGACGATCCGCGCGCCGCGCGTCCTCGCCGGCTTCGGCGCCGGCGCTGCGCTCGCGCTCGCCGGCGCCTTGATGCAGCTGCTCACGCGCAACGCGCTCGCCGACCCCTACGTGCTCGGGATCGCCGGAGGCGCTTCGGTCGGCGCCCTCGGCGCGATGCTCGTCGCCGGCGCGAACGCGGCGCAGCTCTCCGAATGGGGCGTCGCTGGCGGCGCCGCGGTCGGCGCCGCCGCGGCGTCGGCGCTTCTCTTCGGCCTCCTCTGGCGGCGTCTGGCGAGCACCGCGCTGAGCTCGGCGGGCGAGGGCTCGGTCGCGCTCCTCCTGGTCGGCGTGATGATCGGCTCCGGTTGCTCGGCAGTCGTCTCCCTCATCCTCACGCTCGCCGACGAGGGCCAGCTGCGCGGAATGGTGTTCTGGCTCCTCGGCGACCTCAACGGCGCGACGCATTGGGAGATCGTCTGGCTCGCGCTCGCGCTTGCACTCGCGGTCGTCTGGCCGCGCGCGCGCGAGCTCGACTGGCTCGCGCGCAGCGACGCCTGGGCGGCGACGCTCGGCGTCGCGGTCGCGCGACGGCGCCGCTCGGTGCTGCTCGCCGCCGCGCTCGCGACCGGCGCCGCGGTCGCGACCGCCGGTGCGATCGGCTTCGTCGGCCTCGTCGTCCCGCACGCGCTGCGCCGCCTTGGCGTGCGCGCGGCACCGCTGCTGCTTCCTGCGAGCGCGATCGGCGGCGGGGTCTTCGTCGTTCTCGTCGACGCCATCGCGCGGACGATCGTCGCGCCCCTGCAGCTGCCGGTCGGCGTCCTCGCCGCGGCGATCGGCGTGCCGACCTTCATCGCCATGCTGCTGCGACAGCCGCGTGCCGCCCGATGAGCATCGCGCTGCTCGAAGTCGATGCGCTCGCGCTGCGCGCCGGCGGCTCGGCGCGCGGCCGCGTCCTGTTCGAGCGGCTCGATCTGCGTGTCGCGCAGGGCGAGCGCTGGGTCGTCGTCGGACCGAACGGCGCTGGCAAGTCGTCGTTGCTCGCTGCCCTCGCCGGCATCTTTCCGATCGCCGCCGGCGCGGTCCGCATCGACGCAACCGACCTCGGCGAATGGTCACCGGCCGCGCTCGCGTCGCGTCGCGCGTGGAGCCCGCAGTTCTGGTCCGATCCGTTTCCAGCGACCGTGCGCGAGACCGCTGCGCTCGCGCGCCGGCGCGACGGCGGCTGGCGCATGTTGCTCGACGAGCGCCTCGACCCCGAGGTCGAGCGCGTGCTCGGCCTCCTGCTGCTGTCCGGCCTCGCCGCGAGCGACGTGCAGACGCTCTCGGGCGGCGAACGCCAGCGCGTCGCGATCGCGACCGCTCTGCTGCAGGGAACGCCGCTCCTGCTGCTCGACGAGCCGGCGTCGCACCTCGACCTGGCGCACCAGCGCCTGCTCGTCGCCGTCCTGCTCGCGCACGCCGGGCAGGGCGGCGCGGTCGTCGCGAGCCTGCACGATCTCAATCTCGCCTGGGACCTCGCCAGCCACGTCGTCGTGCTCGACGGCGCCGGCCACGCGGTGGCGGGCCCGCGCGACGAGGTGCTCGGCGCCGAGCGGCTCGGTGCGGTGTTCGGCGTACCGATCCACGCGGTCGCGCTGAACGGCGTAACGCGCTTCGTGATCGGCGGCGCGCCGCCGCACTCGAGCGGAGCCACGCGATGAGCGCGGCGCGACGCCTCGGCGCGCGCGCGTTGCGCGGCGGACGAAGCGCCATCGCCGCGCTGGCGCTCGTGACGGGGATCGACGCCGGCGCGCTCACCGCGGTCGACGACGGCGGCCGCCGCGTCAGCTTCGATCGACCGCCCGAGCGCGTCGTGACGCTCGCGCCGAGCCTCGCCGAGCTGGTCTTCGCCGCGGGTGCCGGCGCGGCGCTCGTCGGCGTCTCGGCGCTGAGCGACTACCCACCCGAAGCGCGCCGCATCGCGCGCGTCGGCGACGCGAGCCGGCTCGACGTCGAGCGCGTGCTCGCGCTGCGGCCCGATGTGGTCCTGGTCTGGCAGCGTGGCGCGACGAGCCGTGAGCTCGAGCAGCTCGAGGCCGCAGGAATCCGCCTGTTCCAGCTCGAGCCGCGCCGGCTCGACGATGTCGCGCGCGCCATCGAGCGGCTCGGTGCGCTGCTCGGCCACGAAGAAGAAGCGGGACGGCGCGCGCGCACCCTGCGCGAAGCGCTCGAGCGCCTGCGCGCCGAGCACGCCGCCGCTGCGCCGGTGGCTGTCTTCTACCAGGTGTGGCAGCAACCGCTGATGACCATCAACGGCCAGCAGATCATCGATGACATCCTCGGCGTCTGCGGTGGCCGCAACGTCTTCGCGCGCCTAACGCCGCTCGTGCCGATCGTCTCGACCGAAGCCGTCGTCGACGCCGACCCGGAGGCGATCCTGACCGCGAGCGAGCAAGCCGTCGGCTCGGCATGGCAGCGCGATCCGGCGAGTCCGGCATTCGCGCTCTGGCGCCGTCATCCGCGCATGGTCGCGGTTCGCCGGAGCTGGCTGTTCACCCTCGACGGCGACGCGATCAGCCGTCAGGGGCCGCGCATCGTCGAGGGCGCCGTGGCGGTGTGCGCGGCGCTCGACGAAGTGCGGCGCGAACGCGCTGCGCGCTGACCTCGCCGTGCGCTGTCGGGCCGGCGCGCGGTCACGCCGAAGGCGGCGCGGGCCTGTTCTTGAACTCCGGCGGCGCGGAGTCGCACCAGCGCGCGACTGCGCAGACCTCGCACAGCGGCCGGCGCGCGACGCAGACATAGCGGCCGTGCAGGATCAGCCAGTGGTGTGCGTTCGGCAGGAACTCGGCCGGAACGCGCTCGAGCAAGCCGAACTCGACCTCGAGCGGGGTCTGGCCGAGCGCCAGCCCGGTGCGGTTGGCGACCCGAAAGACATGCGTGTCGACCGCGAGCGTCGGGTCGCCGAACGCGTTGTTGAGGACGACGTTCGCGGTCTTGCGGCCGACGCCGGGCAGCGCTTCGAGCGCCTCGCGTGTCTTCGGCACCTGAGCGCCGTGCTGTTCGACGAGGATGCGGCAGGTCGCGAGCAGGTTCTTCGTCTTGGCGCGGAAGAAGCCGACCGGTTTGATCGCGGTCTCGATCGCCGCGCTGCCGAGCGCGAGCATCTTGGCCGGCGTCGGCGCCGACGCGAAGAGGGCGCGCGTCACCTGGTTGACGCGCTTGTCGGTCGTCTGCGCCGAGAGCATGACGGCGACGAGCAGCTCGAACACGCTCGCGTAGTCGAGCTCGCTCGCGGGCTCGGGGTTGGCGTCGCGCAGCGTCGCGAAGAACGGCGCGATGTCGGCGTCTTGCATCGCGTTCGCGGCGCGCTCCGGGTCCGCCTTCAGCGCCCGGCACGCGCCGAGCGGGCGCGCGCGATCGCCGCGGCGACGGTCTCGTGGCGCGGCGCGGCGCTCGCCGCATCTTCCTGCGAACCTGCCGGGGCCGCGCGCTCGTGGCGCTCGGCGTGGCGCGCGTAGCGCTGGCGCGCGCTCGCTGCGCGCGCCGGGTGCCACGCGTCCCAGCCGGTCCTGTCGCCGCTCGCATCGACGAGCGAGATGCAGTCGACCGGGCAGACCGGGACGCAGAGCTCGCAGCCGGTGCACTGCGCGTCGATCACGACATGCATGCGCTTGGCGGCACCGACGATCGCGTCGACCGGGCACGCCTTCAGGCAGAGCGCGCAGCCGATGCACCACGCCTCGTCGATCAGCGCAAGCGTGCGCGGCGCCTCCCGGCCGCATTCGGGATCGAGGGCAAGGGCGGGACGCCCGGTCAGCCGCGCGAGGCGCTCGACGCCGGCAGCGCCGCCCGGCGGGCAGCGGTCGACGTCCGCGCCCTCCGCGGCGATCGCTTCGGCGTAGCCGCGGCAGTCGGCGTAGCCACAGCGGCGGCACTGCGTCTGCGGCAACGCGTCGAGCACGGCCTCGACGAGCGGGCGCGCGCCCATCGCAAGCTCAGGCGCTGACGGCGCGGCGCTTTTCGCGCGCGGCGGGCTTCTTCGCCGCGGCAGCGGGGGCCACCGGCTGCTGGTGCTGGGCGATGAAGTCGCGCAGCTCCGGGTACACCTTCTCGCGCCAGCGGCTCCCCGAGAAGATGCCGTAGTGGCCGGCGCCGATCACGTCGTAGTGGAAGCGCCGGTTGGCCGGGACGCCGGTGCACAACTGGTGCGCGGCCTTGGTCTGCCCGGCCCCGGAGATGTCGTCGAGCTCGCCCTCGATCGTCAGCAGCGCGGTCGTGCGGATGTCCTGCGGCCGCACCGGCTCGCCCTGGATGACCCACGTTCCGTTGACGAGCGCGAAGTCCTGGAACACGGTCTTGACCGTGTCGAGGTAGTACTCGGCCGGCATGTCGAGGACGGCGTTGTACTCGTCGTAGAAGCCGCGGTGGAAGTCGGCGTTCTCGCCGTCGCCGCGCACCAGGTTGAGGAAGTAGTCGTAGTGCGACTTGAGGTGCCGGTCCGGGTTCATCGCGATGAACCCGGCGTGCTGCAGGAAGCCGGGGTAGACGCGCCGCCCTGCGCCGGGGTAGTTGACCGGCACGCGGTGGATCACGTTGTTCTCGAACCAGGACATGCTCTTGGTGAGCGCGAGGTTGTTGACAGCCGTCGGACTGCGGCGCGCATCGATCGGCCCGCCCATCATCGTCATCGTGCGCGGCGCCACGTCGCCGGCCGTCGCCAGCAGCGAGATCGCCGCCAGCACGGGGACCGTCGGCTGGCAGACCGAGATCACGTTGACTTCGGGGCCGATCAGGCGGATGAACTCCTGCACGTAGGCGACGTAGTCGTCGAGGTGGAAGGGGCCCTCCTCCTCGGGGACCATGCGTGCATCGGCCCAGTCGGTGATGAAGACCTTGTGGCCCTTGAGCAGCTCGCGCACGGTGTCGCGCAGCAGCGTCGAGTGGTGCCCCGACAGCGGCGCGATGACGAGCACGGTCGGCTGCTTCTTCAGGCGCTGCAGCGTCGGCATGTCATCGGTGAAGCGCTTGAAGCGCACCAGCCGGCAGAACGGCTTGGTCAGCGCAACCTGCTCGTGCACGGCGACGTCGACGCCGCTCACGCTGATCGCGCGGATGCCGAACTCGGGCTTCTCGTAGTCTTTGGCGAGCCGGTGCATCAGCTCGAGCCCGGCCGATACGCGGTGCGCGTTCGGAATGTGCGCGAACAGCGACAGCGGATGGTTGTAGAGCTTCGACGACGCGCTCGCGAACTCGGAAAACGGGCTGAGAAGCGCGCGATTGGCCTCGTACCACTCATAGAGCATCATGCTGCGGCCTTTTCGGTGACGTGGGTGATGGAGGAAACGACGGTGTCGAGATTGCGCTCGTTGAGCGCCGCCACACAGATGCGGCCGGAATCGACGCCGTAAACCCCGAACTCGCCGCGCAGCCGCTGCATCTGCGCCTTCGACAGTCCGGTGTAGCTGAACATCCCGCGCTGGCGGGTGATGAAGTCGGTATCGATCGCGGCGCCGGCGGCGACCAGGCGGCGCTGCAGCTCGACGCGCATCCGCTTGATCCGCTCGCGCATGCCGGCGAGCTCTTCCTCCCAGAGCGCGCGCAGCGCCGGCGTCGACAGGACGTTCGTGATCGCGGCCGCGCCGTGCGTCGGCGGGTTCGAGTAGTTGGCGCGGATGACGCGCTTGAGCTGGCTGAGAACGCGCGCCGCCGCCTCCTTGCTCGGGCAGACGACCGAGAGCGCGCCGGCGCGCTCGCCGTAGAGCGAGAAGCTCTTCGAGTAACTGGTCGCGACGAAGAAGTCGAGCCCGGCGGCGAGGCAGAGCTGGACGGCGCGGCCGTCCTCGGCGATGCCTTCGCCGAAGCCCTGGTACGCCATGTCGAGAAACGGCACCAGGCGGCGAGCCCCGAGGAGGTCGACGACGCGCTGCCACTGCTGCGCAGTCAGGTCGCAGCCAGTCGGGTTGTGGCAGCACGCGTGCAGGACGACGATCGTTCCGGGCGCGGCAGTCTCGAGCGCGCTGCACATGCCTTCGAAGTCGACGCCATGCGTCGCCGCCTCGTAGTACGGATAGGCCTGGACCTCGAAGCCGGCGCCTTCGAAGAGCGCCCGGTGGTTCTCCCAGCTCGGATCGCTGATCAGGACGCGTGCCGCCGGGTTCATCCGCTGCAGCAGGTCGGCTCCGACCTTCAGCGCGCCGGTGCCGCCCACCGCCTGGACGGTGGCGATCCGGCCTTCGCGCAGAGCGGGGCTCTCGGCGCCGAAGACGAGCGCCCGGGTGGCGGCGTCGTACGCGGCGATGCCGTCGATCGGAAGGTACCCGCGCGGCTGCTCGGCCGCCATCATGATCTCTTCGGCAGCGCGAACGCAGCGCAAGAGCGGCAGCTTGCCGTTCTCGTCGTAATAGACGCCGACCCCGAGGTTGACCTTGGCTGGATTGGGATCGGCGGCGAACTGTTCATTGAGACCCAGGATCGGGTCGCGCGGCGCCATCTCGATGGCGTCGAAGAGCGAAGACATGCAAGGTTCCTTCCGGTACTGTGGCCTTGGAAAACGGGTCGGGGTCGCCACCTGCCGACATTGCTCCCGCGAGGACCCACGACCTGCGTGCGCCTGCATTTGCAGTACGCTTCCAGGTTCGCTTCGCTGCGGGCCAACTCCCCATTTTATCTGCCATGACGAGTACGACCGAGGCCGCCCGCGCGGAAGAGGCTACCGCCGCCGCCGCCGAAGGGGAATTCGTCACCTACCCGGCGTCGCCGTTCCAGCTGTTCAGGCCCTATCCGCCCGCCGGCGACCAGCCGCTCGCGATCGAGGGTCTGGTCGAGGGAATCCGCGACGGCCTCGCCTTCCAGACCCTGCTCGGCGTCACCGGATCGGGCAAGACCTTCACGATGGCCAACGTGATCGCCCAGATCGGCCGGCCCGCGATCGTCTTCGCGCCCAACAAGACGCTCGCCGCGCAGCTCTACAGCGAATTCCGCGAGTTCTTCCCGAAGAACGCGGTCGAGTACTTCGTGAGCTACTACGACTACTACCAGCCCGAAGCCTACGTCCCGCAGCGCGACCTCTTCATCGAGAAGGACTCGGCGATCAACGAGCACATCGAGCAGATGCGCCTCTCGGCGACCAAGAGCGTGCTCGAGCGTCGGGACGTGATCGTGGTCGCCTCGGTGAGCGCGATCTACGGCATCGGCGCGCCCGAGGACTACACCGAGATGCGGATGATCATGCGCGTCGGCGACCAGCTCGGCCAGCGCGACGCGATCGCGCACCTGATCCGCATGCAGTACACGCGCAACGAATCCGACTTCTCGCGCGGAACGTTTCGCGTCCGCGGCGACACGATCGATGTCTTCCCGGCCGAGCACAGCGAGCTCGCGATCCGGATCGAGCTGTTCGACGACGAGCTCGAGTCGCTCACCCTGTTCGACCCGCTCACCGGCCGCATCCGCCAGAAGATCCCGCGGTTCGTGATCTACCCGGCGAGCCACTACGCGACGCCGCGCGCCAGGATCGTCTCGGCGATCGACACGATCAAGGCCGAGCTGCGCGAGCGGCTCGACGAGCTCGTCCGGGCCGGCAAGCTCGTCGAGGCGCAGCGCCTCGAGCAGCGTACCCGGTTCGACCTCGAGATGCTCCAGGAGATCGGCCACTGCAAGGGGATCGAGAACTACACGCGCCACCTCTCGGGCGCGGCACCCGGCCAGCCGCCGGCGACGATGGTCGACTACCTGCCGAAGTACGCGCTG
>DASXXO010000332.1:0-10709 GCA_036503045.1 Caldimonas sp.
GAAGCACGGCTGCCCGTGGCATCCGCAGGAGGCCGAGGAGCTCAGGAAGGGCGCTGTCGTCCTGGTCGAGGCGGGCGACACGATCCCGCTCGATGGCGAGGTCATCGAAGGCGTCGCGACGGTCGACGAAAGCGCGATCACCGGCGAGTCGGCACCCGTGATCCGCGAGGCGGGCGGCGACTTCGCGTCGGTCACCGGCGGCACGCGCGTGCTCTCCGACTGGCTGGTGGTGCGCGTCAGCGTCAATGCCGGCGAGTCGTTCCTCGACCGCATGATCGCGATGGTCGAGGGCGCGCGCCGGCAGAAGACGCCGAACGAGATCGCGCTCAACATCCTGCTGGTCGCGCTGACGATCGTCTTCCTGGTCGTCGTCGTGACGCTCCTGCCGATGTCGATCTTCGGCGTCGAGGTCGCCAAGAGCGGCTCGGCGGTGACGGTGACGGCGCTTGTCGCGCTGCTCGTCTGCCTGATCCCGACGACGATCGGCGCGCTGCTCTCGGCGATCGGCGTCGCCGGCATGAGCCGGATGATGCAGGCCAACGTCATCGCCACCTCGGGCCGTGCCGTCGAGGCGGCTGGCGACGTCGACGTGCTGCTGCTCGACAAGACCGGCACCATCACGCTCGGCAACCGTCAGGCGTCGGCGTTCTACCCGGCGCCGGGCATCGGCGAGCAGCAGCTGGCCGACGCCGCGCAGCTCGCCTCGCTCGCCGACGAGACACCCGAGGGGCGCAGCATCGTCGTCCTCGCCAAGCAGAAGTTCAATCTGCGCGAGCGCGACCTGGCGTCGCTCGGCGCGATGTTCATCCCGTTCAGCGCGCAGACACGGATGAGCGGCGTCGACGTCGGCGCTGGCGCATCGGTGCGCAAGATCCGAAAGGGTGCCGGCGACGCGATCCGGCGCCAGGTCGAAGCGCTCGGCGGGAGCATTCCGGCGGCCGTCACCCAGGTGATCGAAGATATCGCGCGGCGCGGCGGCACGCCGCTCGTCGTCGCCGAGGGAGCCAGGCCGCTCGGCGTGATCGAGCTGAAGGACATCGTCAAGGGCGGCATCAAGGAGCGCTTCGCCGAGCTGCGCCGGATGGGGATCAAGACGATCATGATCACCGGCGACAACCGGCTCACGGCCGCGGCGATCGCGGCCGAGGCCGGCGTCGACGATTTCCTCGCCGAGGCGACTCCCGAGGCCAAGCTGAAGCTGATCCGCGAGTACCAGAGCGAAGGGCGCCTGGTCGCGATGACCGGCGACGGCACCAACGACGCTCCCGCGCTCGCCCAGGCCGACGTCGCGGTGGCGATGAACAGCGGCACGCAGGCCGCCAAGGAGGCCGGCAACATGGTCGACCTCGACTCGAACCCGACCAAGCTGCTCGAGGTCGTCGAGACCGGCAAGCAGCTCTTGATGACGCGCGGGTCCCTCACGACGTTCTCGATCGCCAACGACGTCGCCAAGTACTTCGCGATCATCCCGGCCGCGTTCGCGACCACCTACCCGCAGCTCGCCGCGCTCGACGTGATGCGCCTCACGAGCCCGTCGTCGGCGATCCTGTCGGCGGTGATCTTCAACGCGGTCGTCATCGTCTTCCTGATCCCGCTCGCGCTGAAGGGCGTCAAGTACCGCGCGGCGCCGGCCGCCGAGCTGCTGCGCAGGAACGTGCTGGTCTACGGCGTCGGCGGCATCATCGTGCCGTTCATCGGCATCAAGGCGATCGACGTCGTCCTCTCGCTCGCCCATCTCGCCTGAGGCTGGAAACGCCATGCGCACGCTCATCCGTCCGGTCGTCGTCGTCTTCATCGTGCTGTCGCTGCTGGTCGGCGTCGTCTATCCGTTCGCCGTCACCGGCATCGCCCGGGTGGCGTTCCCGCAACAGGCGGCAGGAAGCCTCGTCGAGCGCGACGGCAAGGTCGTCGGGTCGCTTCTGATCGGCCAGCACTTCAGCGACCCGAAATACTTCTGGAGCCGTCCGTCGGCGACGACACCGGGACCGAACAACGCCGCCGGATCGACCGGCTCGAATCTCGGACCATCGAATCCGGCGCTGCGCGATGCGGTGAAGGAGCGCGGCGCCGCGCTCCGCGCTGCCGACCCGGGCAACACCGCGCCCGTTCCGGTCGACCTCGTCACCGCGTCGGCGAGCGGGCTCGATCCGGACATCAGCCTCGCCGCCGCGCAGTACCAGGTCGGGCGCATCGCACGCGCGCGCAACCTCCCGCCCGAGCGCGTGCGCGCGCTCGTCGCTGACCAAGCGCGCCAGCCGTGGCTCGGCTTTCTCGGCGAGCCGCGCGTCAACGTCCTCGAGATCAACCTGGCACTCGACGGCCTAATATCGGCAGGCTGAAACCTGCCGGAGCCTGTGCCAGTGCCCGTCAATTGCGTCGCCTGCGGGGAGGGAGCCGACTCGCCGACACGATCGCCGGCCATCATCACCTTCGCGTGCGCGTTCATGCGGTGGCGCTTCCGCCGCGCGCGCTGGCTGTAGGCACGCCGTGGCGAGCGACGACACCCGGCCCGACCCTGATGCGCTGATCGCCCGCATCCGCAGCGACGAAGCGCGCGCGACGCGCGGCAAGCTACGCATCTACTTCGGTTCGGCGGCAGGCGTCGGCAAGACCTTCGCGATGCTGGCCGCGGCGCGCCTCGTGAAGGAGCACGGCACGGACGTCGTCGTCGGCATCGTCGAGACGCATGGCCGCGCGGAAACCGCGGCGCTGCTGCAGGGCCTGGAGGTGCTGCCGCGCAAGGCGATCGGCGCGGGCGCGCTGCCTGAGTTCGATCTCGACGCCGCCCTGGCGCGCAGGCCCGCCCTGATCCTTGTCGACGAGCTCGCGCACTCGAACGTCGCGGGATCGCGCCACCCCAAGCGCTGGCAGGACGTCGACGAGCTCGTCGCCGCTGGCATCGACGTCTGGACGACGCTCAACGTCCAGCACCTCGAAAGCCTCAACGACGTCGTCGGCGGCATCACGGGCATCCGCGTCCAGGAGACGCTGCCCGACACGTTCTTCGACCGCGCTGACGAGGTTGTCATCATCGACACCCCCGCCGACGAGCTGATCGCGCGCCTGAAGGCGGGCAAGGTCTACGGCGGCGCGCAGGCCGAGCGCGCCGCGGCGAACTTCTTCCGCAAGGGCAACCTGATGGCGCTGCGCGAGCTCGCGCTGCGCCGCACCGCCGACCGGGTCGAGAGCGACGTCCAGGAGTACCGCGTCGAGCGCTCGATCGGCCGCGTCTGGAAGACCGAGGCGGCGGTCCTGTGCTGCATCGGTCCCCACGAGAGCGGCGAGCACGTCGTGCGCAGCGCGGCACTCCTCGCCCAGCAGCTCGCGGTCTCGTGGCACGCCGTCTACGTCGAGACACCGGTGCTGCAGCGCCTGCCGAGCCACCGCCGCGAGCGCATCCTGCGCGTCGTCAGGCTCGCCGAGGATCTCGGGGCGACGACGGCGGTGCTGCCGAGCAGCACGGTGGCGGGTGCGGTGGTCGAGCATGCGCGTCAGCACAACCTGTCGAAGATCGTCATGGGGTACCACCCGGCGAGCTTGTGGCGGCCGGGCGCGACGCTCGCGCAGCAGGTCGGCAGGCTCGCGCCGGACGTCGACCTGATCGAGATCGGCGCATCGGCCGCAGGGCGCCGCACCGCGCCGGCTGATCGCGACGCCGGGCAGGGCACCGGAGCGTTCCGGCCCGAAGGCTATCTCGTCGCCTGCGTCGTCTGCGCGCTGCTGAGCGCGACCGCGATGCCGCTCGAGGCCGTGCTCGACGACGCCAACATCGTCATGCTTTTCCTGCTCGCGGTCGTCGGCGTGGCGCTGCGCTACGGACGCGGCCCGGCGGCGCTCGCGTCCTTGATCAACGTGCTCGCGTTCGACTTCTTCTTCGTTCCGCCGCGGCTGTCGTTCAGCGTCTCCGACGTCCAGTACGTCCTCACCTTCGCGGTCATGCTCGCGGTGGGACTGGTCGTCGGTCAGCTGACGGCGGGGTTGCGCTACCAGGCGCGCGTCGCGACGCACCGCGAGCTTCGCTCGCGCTCGCTGTTCGAGATGGCGCGCGACCTGTCGAGCGTGCTGACCGCCGAGCAGGTCGTCGAGGCGGCGGCCGGCGCGGTGAGCCGCGAGTTCCACGCGCGCACGCACGTCTTCGTGGTCGATCTGAACGATCGACTGGAGTCGCCGATCGCGCCGCCCGAGGGCGCAGGGCTCGACGCCGGAACCGCGCGCTGGGCGTTCGACCACCGCCAGCCGGCCGGCCTCGGCACCGACACGATCCCCGGCAGCGCGTGGCTCTACCTGCCGCTCAACGCGCCGATGCGCACGCGCGGCGTGCTCGCGCTGCTGCCTGAGGATCCGCGCTACCTGCTCGTCCCCGAGCAGCGGCGCCAGCTCGAGACCTTCGCGGCGCTGACGGCGATCGCGCTCGAACGGGTCCACTACGTCGAGGTCGCACAGGGTGCGACCGTGCAGATCGAATCGGAGCGCCTGCGCAACTCGCTGCTCGCGGCGCTGTCGCACGACCTGCGAACGCCCCTCGCCGGCCTGGTCGGCCTCGCCGAGACGCTGGGCATGATGCGGCCGCCCCTCAGCCCCGAGCAAAAGGAGATTGCCGAAGGGATGCGGACATCGGCGATGCGCATGAGCGCCCAGGTGAACAACCTGCTCGACATGGCGCGGATCGAGAGCGGCGACGTCCGCCTGCGGCGCGAGTGGCACTCGATCGAGGAGATCGTCGGCAGCGCGCTGCGCCTGACCCGTCCCCTGCTGCAGCCGCGTCAGGTGCGGACCGATGTTCCCGCCGATCTGCCGCTCGTCGAATGCGATGCCGTCCTGATCGAGCGCGTCCTCGTCAACCTGCTCGAGAACGCGGCGAAGTACACCCCGCCGACGACGGCGATCCGCGTCACTGCGCGCGTCGACGAGCGCGAGATGCGCGTTGCGGTCGAGGACGATGGACCGGGCATCCGTCCCGGTCAGGAAGCCGAGATCTTCGAGAAGTTCACGCGCGGCGCGCGCGAGTCGTCGATCAGCGGCGTCGGCCTTGGGCTGGCGATCTGCAAGGCGATCGTCGAGGCGCACGGCGGGACGATCCGCGTCGATCGGCCCGCCACCGGCGGGGCGACGTTCTCGTTCACGTTGCCGCTTGGCGAGCCACCCGGACTGCCTGCCGAGCGGGACGCCGCGATCGCCCAGGAAGCGCCATGAGCGAACAGCGCCCGCTGGTGCTGATCGTCGAGGATGAGCGCAGCATCCGCCAGTTCGTGCGCGCCGCACTGATGCGCGATGGTCTGGCGACGGTGTTCGAGGCGGAGACTCTGCGCCAGGCGAGGGCGGACGCGAAGGCGCGCAAGCACGACCTCGTCATCGTCGACCTCGGGCTTCCCGACGGCGACGGCGTCGAGCTGATCCGCGAGCTTCGCGCGTCGTCGCGCGTTCCGCTCATCGTGCTGTCGGCGCGCTCGGCCGAGGCGGACAAGGTGCGCGCGCTCGATGCCGGCGCGGACGACTACGTCGAGAAGCCGTTCGGCATCTCCGAGCTGCTCGCGCGCGTGCGCGCCAACCTGCGTCGCAGCCATGCCGACGCGCCGAGCGACGACGCGCCGGTGGCGATCGGCGACGTGGTGATCGACCGCGCCGCGCGCATCGTCAAGAAGGCCGGGCGCGAGGTGCATCTGACGCCGATCGAGTATCGGCTGCTCGAGGTGCTGCTGGCGAACGCCGGCCGCGTCCTGACGCATCGCTACCTGCTGCGCGAGGTCTGGGGGCCGGCGCATGTCGAGCACAACGAGTACCTGCGCGTCTTCATGCGCAACCTCCGCCACAAACTCGAGGACGACGCGGCGCTGCCGAAGATGCTCCTCACCGAGACGGGAGTCGGCTACCGGCTGATCGGCGGGTAGGGCGCGGCGCGCCGTTCGACCTCGCCGCCGGCGGAAGGCCGAGCCAGACGACCGTCGCCCGCTCACGGGGCATTGTCGCGGAGGCGTGCCTCTTGAGATCCGGCCCGCTAGACTGATCTGCGAAGGTTCTGGCCGGCGGCCGCATCACCGCCATCGCCCCGTGTCCCCGCTCACCGACTTCCATCCCGCCGTCGCCCGCTGGTTCGGCCGCGCTTTCGCGGCCCCGACCGAGGCGCAGCGCGCCGCCTGGCCGCAGATCCGCGCCGGGCGGCACACGCTCGTCGCCGCGCCGACGGGATCCGGCAAGACGCTGACCGCGTTCCTGGCCGCGCTCGATGGCCTGGTGTGCCAGGGCCTCCGGCCCGAAGGGCTGCCCGACGAGACGGTCGTCGTCTATGTCTCGCCGCTGAAGGCGCTGTCGAACGACATCCGGATCAACCTCGAGGCGCCGCTCGCCGGCATCCGCGCCGCGCTCGCCGCGCTCGGGCTTGCCGACGTCGAGATCCGCACTGCGGTGCGCACCGGCGACACCCCCGGGCATGAGCGCCAGCGCGCGCTGAAGAAGCCGCCGCACATCCTGGTGACGACGCCCGAATCGCTCTACGTGCTGCTCGGCTCGCCGCGCAGCCGCGCCATGCTCGCGACCGTGCGCGCGGTGATCGTCGACGAGATCCACGCCGTCGCCGCGAGCAAGCGCGGCAGCCATCTCGCGCTCTCGCTCGAGCGGCTCGACGCGCTCACCGAGGCGCACGCGCAATCGCTCGGCGCGCCGCACCGGCTCGCGCGCATCGGCCTCTCGGCGACGCAAAAGCCGATCGACGAGATCGCGCGCTTCCTGGTCGGCGCGGGTGCGACGAAAGACGGCGTCGCCGACTGCGCGATCGTCGACATCGGCTACGCCAAGGAGCGCGACCTCGGCCTCGAACTGCCGCCGACGCCGCTCTCGGCAGTGATGTCGAACGACCAGTGGGAGCAGGTCCACGGCCGGATCGCCGAGCTCGCGCTCTCGCACCGGACGACGCTCGTCTTCGTCAACACGCGGCGCATGGCCGAGCGCGCCGCGCGCCATCTCGGCGAGCGGCTCGGCAAGGACGCGGTCGCAGCGCACCACGGCAGCCTCGCCAAGGAGATCCGCCTCGACGCCGAGCAGCGCTTGAAGCGTGGCGAGCTCAAAGTGCTCGTCGCGACCGCCTCGCTCGAGCTCGGCCTCGATATCGGCGACGTCGAGCTCGTCTGCCAGATCGGCTCGCCGCGCTCGATCGCTGCCTTCCTGCAGCGCGCCGGGCGCTCGGGCCACGCGGTCGGCGGCGTCCCCAAGGCGCGCCTCTTCCCGCAGACGCGCGACGAGCTGGTTGAGTGCGCAGCGCTCCTCGACTGCGTCCGGCGCGGCGAGCTCGACGCGCTGCACGTCGTCGCCGCGCCGCTCGACGTGCTCGCGCAGCAGATCGTCGCCGAGACTGCGTGCCGCGAGTGCGACGAGGCGGAGCTCTTCACGCTCGTGCGCCGCGCGTGGCCGTACGCCGAGCTGACGCGCGAGAGCTTCGACGCCGTCGTGCGGATGGTCTCGGAAGGATTCGCGACGCGCCACGGCCAGCGCGCCGGCCACGTCCACCGCGACGCCGTGCACGGCAAGCTGCGCGAGAAGCGCGGCGCGCGCATCGCGGCGTTGACCTCGGGCGGAACGATCCCCGAGACCGGCGACTATGCGGTGCTGCTCGAGCCGCAGGCGCTGACGATCGGCAGCGTCAACGAGGACTTCGCGGTCGAGAGCATCAAGGGCGACGTCTTCCAGCTTGGCAACACGAGCTCCCGGATTCTGCGGATCGCGCCCGGCCGCGTGCGCGTCGAGGACGCGCACGGCGCTGCGCCGAACATCCCGTTCTGGCTCGGCGAGGCGCCGGGCCGCAGCGACGAGCTGTCGGCGGGCGTCGCGCGCTTGCGCGCCGAGGTCGCCGAGCGCATGGGCGCGAGCGGCGTCGCGGCAGCGCGGGCGTGGCTCGCGCGCGCGGTCGGCCTCGGCGACGAAGCGGCCGCCCAGCTGGTCGACTATCTTGGCCGCGCGCTCGCCGCGCTCGGCACGATGCCGACCCAGCGGCGTATCGTCCTCGAGCGCTTCTTCGATGCGTCGGGCGGGATGCAGCTCGTCGTCCACACGCCGTTCGGCAGTCGCGTCAACCGCGCTTGGGGGCTGGCGCTGCGCAAGCGCTTCTGCCGCCGCTTCAACTTCGAGCTGCAGGCGGCCGCGACCGAGGACGCGATCGTCCTGTCGCTTTCGACCAGCCACAGCTTCCCGCTCGACGAGGTTGCGCACTACCTGCACTCGGCAAGCGCGCTCGACGTGCTCGTCCAGGCGGTGCTCGACGCGCCGCTCTTCGCCGTGCGCTGGCGCTGGAACGCGACGAACGCGCTCGCGCTGCTGCGCTTTTCCGGCGGCAAGAAGGTCGCGCCGCAGCTCCAGCGCATGCGCTCGGAGGATCTGCTCGCGGCGGTCTTCCCCGACCAGGTCGCGTGCGCGGAGAACCTCGCCGGTGCGCGCGAGATTCCCGATCACCCGCTTGTCGCGCAGACGCTGCGCGACTGCCTCGAGGACGCGATGGACGCACCCGGGTGGCTGCGCGTGCTGCGTCAGATCGAAAGCGGCGCCATCGACGTCGTCGCACACGACCTGCCTGCCCCGTCGCCGCTCGCCGCCGAGGCGCTGAGCGCTCGTCCCTACGCCTTCCTCGACGACGCCCCGCTCGAGGAGCGGCGCACGCAGGCCGTGCGGGCGCGCCGCTACGACGAGCCGGAAGCCGCCGACGTGCTCGGCCGTCTCGACCCCGAGGCGATCGCCGCCGTGCGCGCCGAGGCGTGGCCGCGTCCGCGCGATGCCGACGAGATGCACGAGGCGCTGACCTCGCTCGGCGCGATCACGGTCGACGAAGCGTCGCGGCACCCCGGCTGGGTGCAGTGGCTCGGCGAGCTCGCCGAGGCAGGGCGCGCGACCGTGCTCACGCCGGCCGCGGGAACGCCAGCGCTCTGGGTCGGCGCGGAGCGCCTGGCGCAGCTCCGCGCGCTCCATCGCGGCGCGACGCTGCGGCCCGCGACCGAGATCCCGGCCGACCTCGCGCAGCGCGCCGCCGAGCGCGACGACGCACTGCGCGACCTGCTGCGCGCGCGCCTCGGCGGCCTCGGGCCGGTCACGCTCGAAGAGCTCGCCGCGCCGCTCGCGCTCCCGCGCGCCGAGGTCGAGCACGCGCTGCTCCAGCTGCAGGGCGAAGGCTCGATCCTGCAGGGGCGCTTCGGCGCCGACGCCATCGCCTCGGGTGCGACCGAGTGGTGCGAGCGGCACCTGCTGATGCGCATCCATCGCGCGACGCTCGGCAGGCTGCGGCGCGAGATCGAGCCGGTCGAGCCGCGCGATTTCGCCCGTTTCCTCTTCGAGTGGCAACACGTCGCAGCGGCCAGCCGCGTCAGCGGGCCCGAGGCGCTCGCCGGGGTGCTCGCGCAACTCGAAGGCTTCGAGGCGCCCGCCGGAGCGTGGGAGGCCGAGCTGCTGCCGGCGCGCATGACCGACTATTCGCCGCGCTGGCTCGACGAGCTGTGCAGCGCAGGACGCACGCTCTGGACGCGGCTGCGTCCCGTTGCCGGCGAGTCGCGCGGCGGCAGCGCGTCGTTGCGATCGACGCCGGTGCTGCTCCTGCCGCGCCGCAGCGTGGCGCTCTGGTCGGCGCTCGCGCCCGCGCCCGCGGCCGACGAGCGCCTCGGCGTGCGCACGCAACGCGTCGCCGACTTCCTGGCCGCGCACGGCGCCTCGTTCTTCGACGACATCGCCGGCGGCGTCAGGCTGCTGCGCGTCGAGCTCGAGGACGCGCTCGCCGAGCTCGTCGTGCGCGGGCTCGTCCATTGCGACAGCTACGCGGGCCTCCGCGCGCTGCTCGTCCCGCCGTCGAAGCGGGTGTCGAAGAGCAGCGGCCGGCGCGGCCGCGTCGCCTGGTTCGGCATCGAGGACGCGGGCCGCTGGTCGCTCGTGCGCTCGCGTGCGGCGGCGGCGACGTCGTCGCTCGCGACGCCGGCGAGCGCGGGCGATGCGGTCGAGCACGTCGCGCGCATCCTGCTGCGCCGCTACGGCGTCGTCTGCTGGCGATTGCTTGAACGCGAGCCGGCGTGGCTGCCGCCGTGGCGCGAGCTCGTGCGCGCCTACCGCCGGCTCGAGGCGCGCGGCGAGATCCGCGGCGGCCGCTTCGTCGCCGGCCTTTCGGGCGAGCAGTACGCGTTGCCCGATGCGATCGCGCTGTTGCGCCAGGTGCGGCGCCGGCCGCGCGACGCCGCGCTCGTCTGCGTTGCCGCTGCCGACCCGGCCAACCTGGTCGGTACGGTCGTGCCCGGCGACAAGGTGCCGCGCGTCGCCGGCGCGCGCGTCGTCTACCGCGACGGCACGCCGCTGGCCACGAGCGTCGGCGGCGAGGTCGCGTGGCTCGACGAGGTCGCCGCGAACGAGCGGCCGCTCGTGCTGCGTGCGCTCGCGCTCGACGCGGCGGCACGCAGCGACACCGCGCCGCTCGTCGAGCGCGCGCGCGCGGCGACGTCCGAGACCTAAGCCGGGTCGCGCGCGACGCCGACCGGCGATCCCGTGCCGTCGATCGGCGTGGCCCCCGGCGCCGGCAAGGTCAGCGACAGCTGCACTCGGTGCAAGCGCGCATCGTCGAGCAGCGGCAGCGAGTCGTCGGCCTGCAGCGCGCCGTCGAGGACGAGCTCGCTGTCGCGCTCGCTGCCTTCTTCCTGCACGAACTCGATCTCGTAGGTCGTCGTGCGGTAACGGTAATGCACCGTGCAGCGCGG
>DASXXO010000333.1:0-3603 GCA_036503045.1 Caldimonas sp.
AGCGCGGTGCGCCGCCTTGCGACGTTCTTTCCCGGCGCGCAGTACAGCGAGCGGCTCCTGCTCGACTACCAGGAGCGCCTGCTGAAGGTCGGCCTGTTCGAAGGCGCTTCGGTCGAGCTCGACACCACCGGCGCTCCAGAGGCAGCGCCAGTGGTCGTCAAGATCAAGGAGCTCAGCAAGCAGCAAGCGACGTTCGGCGTCGGCTACAGCGCCAACACCGGCCCGCGCGTCTCGGTCGAGCACTACGACCGCAAACTCTTCGACCAGCCGTGGATCTCGCATAGCACGCTCACGTTCGGCCCCGACCAGAAGCTGCTCGGTGTCGAGCTCACGTCCTATCCGCTCGAGAACATGTGGCACAACCTGCTCGCCGCCAACGTCGAGCAGTTGCGTGCGGCCGACGAGACGCGCGACAGCGTGACGGCACGCGCCGGCCGAACGATCGATACCAATCGCTTCGCGCGGCTCGCCTATGCCGAATACACGCAGGCGCGCGTCGACAACGCGGCGCTCACCGATGCGGGCGCCGCCGGCTCGTTGAACTACCACTGGCTGCGCCGCGACCTCGACAGCATCCTGGTGCCGACCCGAGGAACGGCGCTTTCGTTGCAGGGCGGTGCCGGATGGGGCAAAGGCTGGGAGAAGCGCTCCGACCAGGCAGACGAGGAACACAGCGACGGTCCGTTCGCGATCGCCTACACGCGCTTGCTCTGGTACCGACCGTTCGGCGCCTGGTATGCGAACGCGCGGGCCGAGGCGGGCCAGGTGTTCGTCCACAACCGGATCGGCGTCCCCGACACGATCCTGTACCGCGCCGGCGGCGACAACTCGGTGCGCGGCTACGGCTACCGCACGCTCGGGCCGACGGTGAACGGCGTGGTCGTCGGCGGGCGCGTGCTCGCGACCGGCAGCTTCGAGGTCGAGCATGCACTGACCGCTCGCCTGCCTGCGCTGCTCGGCGCGCTCTTCGTCGACGGCGGCAACGCCGCCGACCGCTGGAACGAGCTCCGCCCCGTCTTCGGCTTCGGCGCCGGCGTGCACTACCGCAGCCCCGTCGGCCCGCTGCGCCTCGACGTCGCCTACGGCGAGGACGAGCGACGTTTTCGGGTGCACGTGAGCGTCGGCACCACGTTCTGATCGGAGCAACGTGGACGAGGCCAGCAAGATGCCACCGCCGCCGCGCGATGCTCCGGTGGTGCCGCCGCAGCAGGGGCCGCGCCGGCGCGTCTTGCGCTGGCTCGCGGGCGTGCTTGTGGTGCTGCTCCTGCTCGCAGGCGCTGCGCTCGCGGCGCTGCTCTGGGCAGTGCGGAGCAGCTCGGGAAGCGCGTGGCTGCTCGAGCGCGTGCCGCACCTCACGGTCACTGCGCCACAGGGATCTCTGGTCGGCGACTTCGCTGCCGAGCGCATCGCCATCGCATTCCCGGGTAGCGGCGTGCTGCGCCTCGACCGGCCGCGCTGGCACGCGCTCTCGGCCGGGCGCGGCGAGGGCGGTCGCTGGCTGTATCTGCGCATCGAGACGCTGCACGCCGACCGCGCGACCTGGCTCGGCGCGAGCGAACCGACCGCCACGAGCGAGCCTGCGCGCTTACCCGCGAGCCTGCGCCTTCCGCTCGAGCTCGAAGTCGGCGCGGCGAGCGTCGACGAGCTGCGCGTCGGCGCCGACGATGCAACACCGATCTCCGCGCTGCACGCGCGCGTCCATCTCGGCGCCGAGGGCGGTGCGCGTCATCGCTTCGATGACCTCGCCGCGCAGCGCGAGCGAGTGCACGCGAGCGGCTCTGCGACGATCGCCGCAGACGCACCATTCGGGGTCGCCGCGCACGTCGCGCTGGCGGCGCCCGACGGTGCAACCCTGCCCTGGCAGGCGACCGCCAATGCGAGCGGGCCGCTCGATCGGCTCGATGTGCAGGCGACCGCGCGCGTCGCCGCGGACGGTGGGCGTCCGGCGCAGTCGCTCGCCGCGCACGCGGTCGTGCGTCCGTTTGCCGCCTGGCCGCTCGGCGCGCTTGAGGCGTCGACCGAGGCGCTCGACCTGGCGGTCTTCGCGGACGACGCGCCGACGACGTCGCTCACCGGCCGCGCCACCGTGACGACGAGCGGCCTCGACCAGCCGGCGCTGATCTCGATAGCTCTCGCCAACGCACGCGCCGGCCGCTGGAACGAAGGCCGCCTGCCGGTCGTCCGCCTCCAGGGCACGCTGCGCGCGCGGCCCGACGCGCCCGGCGCGATTGAAGTCGAGACGCTCAGCGCCGAGCTCGGCGCAAACGACCGCGGCGGCGGCCGCATCGTCGGGCGTGGTCGCTGGAGCGCCGAGCGCTGGAGCATCGCTGCCGATCTCGACGCCGTGCGCCCGGCAGCGCTCGATGCGCGCGCACCGGAAGCGACCCTCGCGGGCACGCTTTCGCTCACCGGCAGCGATTTCGCGGCAGCCCCCGAGCAACGCGCAGTGGAGATCGTCGCCCGGCTCTCGGGTCCGCTCGCCGATCGCCGCTTGCCGCGAGCGGCGAGCGCCGTCGCACGCCTGCGCCTCGAAGCGCGCGCGGCGCTGAACGCGATCGATCTGCGCGTCGCCGAAGCAACGCTCGCCAGTGCGAAGGCGAGCGCAGCGGGCAAGCTCGTGCGCAGCGGCGCTGCGTCTCCCTGGCGCGCGAGCGGCAAGCTGCGGCTGGCCGACTTCGACCCCCTGCCGTGGTGGCCGGGACGCACCGACGCGCTGCTCGCGCGCGGCACGAGCCGACTGAGCGGCGAGGCCGAGTTCGATCTCACGCTGGCCAAGGCGAGCACGACATCGACGGTGCTCGACGCGATCGCGGCGACCCGCGGGCGCGCGCGCGCGCGCGTGCTGCCGAGCACGCTGATCGGCGTCCCGGTCGAAGGCACCGCGAGCTACGTCAACGACGACGGCCGCCCGCAACCGGCCTTCGAGATCGTCGCCGCCGGCAACAAGGCGAGCGCGCAAGGCCGCCTCGCCGCTGCGGGCGGCGGCGCCGACGAGTGGAGCCTCGCGATCGACGCGCCCGCGCTCGACCGGCTGGCGCCGTGGTTCGGCCCCGCCGATGCGCGGCACAGCGAAGCATCGATCGCCGGCAGCCTCGCGGCGAAAGCGCATCTCGAAGGTCGCTGGCCGGCCCTGCAGAGCGACGGTGAGCTGCAAGGCTCGGGACTTCGCTACACGGCCTATACCGTGCATCGCGCCGAAGCGCGCTGGCGCATCGGCAGCGCTGCGGAAGCCCCTCTCGACGCGACGCTCGCGCTCGACGGCATCGACGTCGCGGGGCGCGCGATCGAGCACGCCGCCGTGCGCGTCGCGGGAACCGCGCGCGCGCACCGCGCCGAGCTGCGCATCGCGTCGGCGGCACTGCCGCCCGAGTGGGCCGATGCGATTGCCGCGCAGGCGCCGACCGATCCGCTGCCGGCACGCACGGCAGCGTCGTCGCCCTCATCCACGCCGGCGGTGCCGCGCGCGGCCGCATCCGGTCCGACCAGCGCGACGTCGTCGTCGACGCCATCGCGCAGCACGCTCGTCGTGGTGGTCGAAGGCGGCCTCGTCGACGCCGGGCGCGAACGCAACTCCGGCTGGAACGGCAGCTTCCGCGAGCTCGC
>DASXXO010000334.1:0-4290 GCA_036503045.1 Caldimonas sp.
CTCGGCGTGCCGACGCTGTGGGCGGTGCTGACGCTGGTGTTCGTCCTGGTCCGGGTCGTCCCCGGCGACCCGACGATCGTCGTCCTCGGCGACCAGGCGAGCCCGGCGGCGCGCGCGGCGCTGCGCGAGCGGCTCGGCCTCAACAAGCCGCTGCTCGTCCAGTACGGCGACTTCATGGGCCAGATCGCGCGCGGCGACCTCGGCCGCTCGCTCGTCACGAACCGGCCGATCACGGCGGACATCGCCGCGGTGCTGCCGTACACGATCGAGCTCACGCTCGCCGCGCTCGTCATCGGCAGCGTCATCGGCGTGCCGCTCGGGGTCGTCGCCGCGCAACGACGCGACGGCTTCGTCGACTGGCTGGCGCGCATCGTCTCGCTCGCCGGCCTGTCCTTCCCGGCCTTCGTCTCGGGCATCCTGCTGCTCATCGCCTTCGCGATCGAGCTGCGCTGGTTTCCGGTCATCTCCACGGTCACGACGACCGACCCGGTGCAGCGCCTGCGCGCGCTCGCCCTGCCCTCGATCAACCTCGGCCTCATCATGGTCGCGTACGTCACGCGCGTGACGCGCTCGGGGATGCTCAAGGCCCTGAGCGAGGACTACGTCCGAACGGCGCGCGCCAAGGGCCTGCCGAACCGCATCGTCGTCTGGCGCCATGCGCTGCGCAACGTCCTGATCCCGATCGTCACCGTGGTCGGCCTCTATCTGGGCGTGCTCATCGGCAACGCCGTCCTGACCGAAATCGTCTTCAACCGCCCCGGCCTCGGCAAGCTGATCGTCTCGGCGTTGAACCTGCGCGACTACACGCTGCTGCAAGGGCTCATGGTCGTCACCGCGCTGGCGGTGGTCGTGGCCAACATCCTCACCGACCTGACCTACGGTCTCGTCGATCCGCGGGTCAAGGCCAGTTGACTGCCGCCGTCGTCGTCGCGCCTCCGTCGGCCTGGCAGCGGGCGAGCCGCTCGGGCGGGCTCGTGATCGGCCTCGTGATCGCGCTCGCGATGGTCGCCATCGCGATCGCCGCGCCGTGGATCGCGCCGTTCGATCCCAACGAGCAGAACGTCCTTCTCAAGCTCGAGCCGCCCTCGGTCGCGCATCTGTTCGGCACCGACGAGTTCGGCCGCGACGTGCTCTCGCGCGTGATCTTCGGCGCCCGCATCTCGCTTTTCATCGGCGCTTTCGCCACCTCCGCCGGCGTCCTCATCGGCACCGTCATCGGCGTCGTCTCCGGCTACTTCGGCGGCCTCGTCGACCGCCTGATCACGGCGGCGACCGACGTGCTGCTGAGCTTCCCGCAGCTCATCATGGGACTGATGCTGGTCGCCGTCCTCGGCGCGAACCTGTTCAACCTGATCCTCGCGATCGCGATCACGGCGGTGCCTGCGTTCATCCGCGTCGCGCGCGCCTCGACGCTGGCCATGAAGGAGCGCGACTTCGTCGACGCCTGCCGGGCGCTCGGCTTCGGCAACCCGCGCATCATGTTCCTGCACGTGCTGCCGAACATCATGGACGAGGTCGTGGTGATGGGCTCGCTCTGGTTCGCGGCGGCGATCCGCACCGAGTCGACCCTGGCCTTCATCGGCCTGGGAGTTCCGCCGCCGACCGCGACCTGGGGCGGCATCATCCGCGACGGCTTCGACAACCTGCTCGACGCTTCGTGGCTGTCGGTCTTTCCGAGCCTCGCGATCCTGGCGATCATGATCGCGCTCAACCTGATCGGCGACGGCTTGCGCGACGCGACCGACCCGAGGGCGCCGCAATGAACGTCGCGGCAGCACCAGCGACGACCGCCGACCTCGATCCCGGTTCCGGCGCAGCGCCGCTCAGGGTCGAGCGACTGACGACATCGATCCGCATCGACCGGCGCTGGTTCGATGCGGTGCGCGACGTGAGCTTCGAGGTGCGCCGGCGCGAGACGCTCGCCCTCGTCGGCGAGTCGGGTTGCGGCAAGAGCCTGACCGCGCTCTCGATCATGGGCCTGCTCCCGGCAGGCGTCGGCCGCGTCTCGGCCGGCCGCATCACGGTCGACGGCGTCGACATGACCGCGGCCAGCGCCGCGAAGGCACAAGCCCTGCGCGGCGACCGCATCGGCATGATCTTCCAGGAGCCGATGACGTCGCTCAATCCCGTCTTGCCGGTGGGCTTCCAGATCGCCGAGTCGCTGGTCGAGCACCGCGGCGCGAGCCGGCGTGAGGCGCGCCAGCGCGCGCTCGAGCTGATGGAGCTCGTCCGCATCCCGGCGGCGGCGCAGCGCCTCGATGCCTATGCGCACCAGTTCTCGGGCGGGATGCGCCAGCGGGTCATGATCGCGATCGCCCTCGCCTGCGGGCCGAAGGTGCTGATTGCCGACGAGCCGACGACCGCGCTCGACGTCACGATCCAGGCGCAGGTGCTCGCGCTGCTCGCCGACCTGCAGCGCCGCGAAGGGCTCGCCGTCCTCCTGATCACGCACAACCTCGGCGTCGTCGCCTCGGTGGCCGATCGGGTGATCGTGATGTACGGCGGCGACGTCGTGGAGAGCGCGCCGGTCAAGCAGTTCTTCCGGCGCCCGACGCATCCGTACAGCGAGGCCTTGCTCGCGGCGATGCCGCGCGTCGACCAGTCCGCAGCGGCGCTGGCGCCGATCCCGGGGCAGGTGCCGACGCTTCCCGAGCTGCCGACCGGCTGCCGCTTCCAGTCGCGCTGCCCGTTGCGGATCGCGCGCTGCGCCGAGCTGCCGCCGTTGATCGCGCTCGCTGCCGAGCCCGACCACGGCGTTCGCTGCTGGGTGCGCGCGCCATGAAGCGTCGCTCATGAGCGCGCCGCTGCTCGAGGTCCGCGGCCTCACCAAGACCTTCGCGGAAAAGCGCGGCTGGCCGATTCCCACGACCGTCGCGGTGCGGGCGCTCGACGGCGTCTCGTTCGACGTCGCGCGCGGCGAGGCGCTCGGCATCGTCGGCGAATCGGGATGCGGCAAGTCGACCGTCGCGCGCGCGTGCCTCCGCCTGATCGCGCCCGACGCTGGCAGCGTTCGCTTCGACGGCATCGACGTCCTCGCCGCGAGCGCCTCGGTGCTGCGCACGCTGCGCCGGCGCCTGCAGATCGTCTTCCAGGATCCGGCGTCGGCGCTCGATCCGCGCCAGCGCATCGCCGACGCCTTGGGCGAGTCGATCCGCGTGCATGGCCTCGCCCGCGGCGAGGCGGTGACGAGGCAAGTCCTGCGCTTGCTCGACGAGGTGGGATTGCCCCCGTCGTCGGCGCGCCGCTATCCGCACGAGTTCTCGGGCGGGCAACGCCAGCGCATCGGCATCGCCCGGGCGCTGGCGCTCGGGCCGGATCTGGTGTTCGCGGACGAGCCGGTGTCGGCGCTCGACGTCAGCGTGCAGGCGCAGATCCTGGTGCTGCTCGACGAGCTGCGCCATCGACGCCGTCTCGCCTTCGTGTTCATCTCGCACGACCTCGCCGTGGTGCGGCACTTCTGCCAACGCGTCGCGGTGATGTATCTCGGTCGGCTCGTCGAGGAGGGTCCGGTGCCGATCATCTTCGAGGAGCCGCTGCATCCCTACACGCGGCTCCTCAAGGCGTCATCGCCGACTCCGGATCCGGAGCAGGCGGTGGCGCTCGATCTGCAGGAAGGCGAACCGCCCTCGCCTGTCGATCCGCCCCCGGGCTGCCACTTTCATCCGCGCTGCCCGTTCGTCATGGAGCATTGCAAGGTGATCACGCCGGTGCTTCGGCAAGTCGCGCCGGGACGTCGTGTGGCGTGTCACCTCTTCACGCCCGTCGCGGACGGCCCGTCAGGAGACCGCGCCGGAGCCGTACCTGCCGGTAAGTAGCGCGCCGCTGCGAAATCGCTCGAGCGCATAGGGTGCGAGCGGGACGTCCGTCGGCAGGCCGAGCGCCTCTTGCGCCAGCGCCCGCCCGACCGCCGGCGACAGCTTGAAGCCATGCCCGGAAAAGCCGTAGGCGACGATGAGCCCGGGAACGTCGGCCAGGCGCCCGAGCACCGGGTTCCAGTCCGGCGTGACGTCGTACACGCCGGTCCAGGACGCAGCAAGCCCGGCGCTCTCGAACGACGGGAAGCGCTCGGCGACCTGCGCGCCGACCCGCAGCACGTCGTCGATCGGAATGTCGCCCTGCTCGTTGTCGGGCTCGGCGAGCGTCGTGCCGCCGCCGCCTTCGCTCACCAGCATCTGCGTGCCGCCGTAGCTGCGGCAGTACAGCATTCCGGCCGAGCCCAGGTCCTTGTAGACCGGCATCGAGTACGTGTAGGGCTGTGGTCCCGCGAGCGCAAGCACGCTGTGTCGTTCG
>DASXXO010000335.1:0-10968 GCA_036503045.1 Caldimonas sp.
GGTCGCCGGCGCGCGCGCCGCCGAGGCCGGGTGCGCCCTGCCCCGCGAGACGCAGGTGCTGGCCGGGCCGGATTCCCTTCGGGATGTGGACGTCGAGCGTGCGCTCCTGCATCGCGATCCGCCCGTCCTCGCCTTCGACCGGCGTGCGCAGCGAGATCGTGCGCTCGGCGCCGTGGTACGCGTCCTCGAGATCGATCAGCACCTTGGCGTGGTGGTCGCTGCCCTCGACGCCGCCGCGCCGGCGCGCGCCGCCCGCTGCCGGGCCGCGCCGACCGAACAGCGTCTCGAAGAAGTCGCTCCCTCCGAACCCTTCGCCGCCGCCGAACGGGCCGCCTGCGCCGAACGGGCTCGCACCGCCTTCGCGGCCGCGGAACTCGAATCCCGCGTCCCAGTTGGGCGGCGGCTGGAACTCCTGGCCGGCCTTCCAGTTGCTGCCCATCTGGTCGTACGCGGCGCGCTTCTCGGGATCCTTCAGCACCTCGTTGGCTTCGTTGATCTCCTTGAAGCGCGCCTCGGCGTCGGCCATCTTGCTGACGTCGGGGTGGTACTTGCGCGCGAGCTTGCGGTACGCCTGCTTGATGTCGTCCTGCGTCGCGCTGCGCGGCACGCCGAGCGTCTCGTAGTAGTCCTTGTATTTCATCGTCCGCGCCTCAGTGCGGGTGTGCCGTCGGCTGCTCCGCGCGCGCGGGGGCGGCGAGCACGGCACCGTCGCACGGCGTCATCAGCGTCGCCGTCGCCGCCTGCAGCGTGACGTGGCCGATCGCGAAACGCTCGCGCATGCGATCGGCGGCGGCGCGAAAGAACGCGTCGTCGGGGTGGCCGTCGGGCATTGCCAGGTGCGCGGTCAGCGCCACCTCGGTCGTGCCGGTCGCCCAGACGTGGAGGTCGCTGACGCAGGCGACGCCGGGCAGCGCCGCGAGCTCGGCGCGGACGGCATCGAGATCGATCGAGGTCGGCACTCCGTCGAACATGAGGTGGAGCGAATCGCGAAACAAGCCCCAGGTGCCGAGCAGGATGACCAGCGCGATCACCAGGCTCGCCGCCGGGTCGAGCCAGGTCCAGCCGAGCCAGAGGGTGAGCGCGCCGGCCGCGACGACGCCGGCCGATACCGCTGCATCGGCGGCCATGTGCACGTACGCGCCGCGCGCGTTGAGGTCGTCGTGGCTGCCGCGCAGGAAAAGCAGCGCGCTGCCTCCGTTGACGAGGATGCCGATCGCCGCCACGACCATCACCGTGCCGGCAGCGACCGGCGCCGGCACGGCGAAGCGGCCGATCGCCGCCCACGCGAGCGAGCCGATCGCGACCAGCAGGACGAGCGAGTTGGCGAACGCGGCGAGGATCGACGCGCGCTTCCAGCCGTAGGTGTGGCGTGCGTCGGGAGCGAGCCGGCCGGCGAACGCGCCGGCCCACGCGAGGACGAGGCCGAGCACGTCGCCGAGGTTGTGGCCGGCGTCGGCGAGCAGCGCGAGCGAATCGGCGCGCCAGCCGTAGAACGCCTCGACGACGACGAAGGCGACGTTGATCGTGATGCCGATCGCGAACGCGCGGTCGAGGTCAGGCGCAGCCTGGTTGTGGCCGTGACCATGCGCATGCCCGTGATGTGCATGGCCGTGATGCGCATCGTCGTGCGCGTTGCCGCTGGCGAGACCGTGCGCGCGGCGATCCATCGCGACTCCGCCCGACGCGTCAGCTGCCGAGCTGCGCCCGCATCGCCGCGATCACGGCGCGGTAGTCGGGAGCGCCGAACACCGCGCTGCCGGCGACGAAGGTGTCGCAGCCGGCGTCGGCGGCGGCGCGGATGTTGTCGACCTTGATGCCGCCGTCGACCTCGAGACGGATGTCGCGTCCGCTGGCGGCGATCCGCTCGCGCACCTGGCCGATCTTTCGGAGCGCCGACGGAATGAAGCTCTGGCCGCCGAAACCCGGGTTGACGCTCATCACGAGAACGAGGTCGACCTTGTCGATCACCCATTCGAGGACGTCCAGCGGCGCCGCCGGATTGAAGACGAGGCCGGCCTTGCAGCCGGCGTCGCGGATCAGCTGCAGCGTGCGGTCGACGTGCGTGCTCGCGTCGGGATGAAAGCTGATCACGTCGGCACCGGCCTGCGCGAACGCCTGCGCCAGCGCGTCGACCGGCTCGACCATCAGGTGGACGTCGATCGGCACCTTGGCCCCGTCGGCGGTGACCGCGTGCTTCTTCAGCGCCTCGCACACCATCGGCCCGATCGTCAGGTTCGGCACGTAATGGTTGTCCATCACGTCGAAGTGGATCCAGTCGGCGCCGGCGGCGATCACGTCGCGCACTTCGTCGCCGAGGCGAGCGAAGTCGGCGGAGAGGATGCTCGGGGCGATGCGAAAGCGCGGCATGGCGTTCGCGGCATTCTAGGTGGCGCCTGCGCCGATCGTTGCCGCGGCGCGGACGAGGCGCCTCCTAGAATCAACCATGGCCCGCCCCGAGTTCACGACCAGCGTCGCAGTCCGCCACCTGCCCGAGCAGTCCGACCGCGACAAGGGGCACTACGCGTTCGCCTACACGGTGACGATCAGAAACAGCGGCGACATCACCAGCCAGCTGATCGCGCGCCACTGGATCATCAGCGACGCCAGCGGCCACCTCGAGGAAGTGCGCGGCCTCGCGGTCGTCGGCCACCAGCCGGTGCTCAAGCCCGGCGAAAGTTTCGAGTACACGAGCTGGACGCGCATCGCGACGCCGAACGGCACGATGCGCGGCACCTTCTTCTGCATGACCGAGGACGCGCATCCGTTCGAGGCGCTGATCGCCGAATTCGGCCTGACGCTCGCGTCGGCGCTGCACTGAGCGGCGCCCGATGTCGGGACGCTGGAGCATCGCGGCGCCGCTGGTCGCGCTCGCCGTCGTCGCCGCCGCCTGGGTCCTGCCCGCGGGCCGCGTGCTCGTGGCACTCGCCATTCCCGCACTCATTGCCGCCGTGCTGGCCGCGGTCCACCATGCCGAAGTCGTCGCCCATCGCGTCGGCGAGCCGTTCGGAACGCTCATCCTGGCCCTTGCGGTGACGGTGATCGAGGTTGCGCTGATCGTCTCGCTGATGCTCGCCGGCGGCGCCGCCAACGCCGCGCTGCCGCGCGACACGATCTTCTCGGCGATCATGATCATCTGCAACGGGGTGGTCGGCCTGTGCCTGCTTGCCGGCGGGCTCCGCCACCACGAGCAGAGCTTCCGCCTCGAAGGCGCGACCTCGGCGCTGGCGGCGCTGATCGCGCTCGCGACGCTGTCGCTCGTCCTGCCCAGCTTCACGACCAGCGCGCCGGGCTCGTTCTACACGCTCGGCCAGCTCGCGTTCGCGGGGGCAGCGTCGCTCGTGCTCTGGGGCGCTTTCGTCTTCGTGCAGACGGTGCGCCACCGCGACTACTTCCTGCCGCCGGGCGACAACGGCGACGAATCGACGCATGCGCCGCCGCCCAGCGCCGCCGCCGCGTGGACGAGCTTCGCGCTGCTGATGGGCGCGCTGGTCGCGGTGATCGGCCTTGCCAAGGTGCTGTCGCCGACCCTGGAGCGCGGCGTCGCCGCCCTCGGCGCCCCGCAGACCGTGATCGGCATCGCCATCGCCCTGCTCGTGCTGCTCCCCGAGACGTGGGCAGCGGTCCGCGCCGCGCGCGCCGACCGGATGCAGACCAGCCTCAACCTCGCCCTCGGCTCGGCCCTGGCAAGCATCGGCCTGACGATCCCCGTCGTGGCGCTCGCATCGGTCGTGCTCGACATGCCGCTGCAGCTCGGCCTTGCGTCCAAGGACCTCGTCCTGCTCGCGCTGACCTTCGCGGTCGGCGCGATCACGCTCGGCACCGGCCGCACCAACGTGCTCCAGGGCGCGGTCCACCTGGTGATCTTCGCGGCGTTCCTCGTTCTCGCCTTCGTTCCCTGACCTCAGGGGTCGCGCTCGGGCGGAACGCGGTCGTCGCGCCGCTCGCCCTTGCGTCGCCCGGAGAACATCGTCCACCAGACGATGAAGAGCAGCAGCACGAGCGCTGCCAATGCTTCCAGCACAATGACCCACATGATCCGCGCTCTCGATCGCGCCAGGCGGCTGGCGGCGGCGCCGATTCTAGGAACGCTCGCCGCCGTCGTGGCGCTCGTCGCCTGCTCGAGCACGCCCCCGCCGGCCGCTTCCGTGCCGCCGCCGCCGCGCGCCGGCGACACGCAAGCGCCCTCGGTCCGCGACGACTTGGGCGCGGCGATGATCGAGCGCCCGCACGCGCGATGGGTCGCGGTGCGCTGGAGCGATCTGCCCGGCTGGGAGGGGGATCGCGTCGGCGAGTTCTGGACTGCCTTTCTGCGCAGCTGCGAACGGCCGGCGCCGGCCTGGCTCGACGCGTGCACGAAAGCGCGCCAGGGAGGCACGGGCATGCGCGGCGAGGGCGCGCTGCGCGACTGGATGCAGCAGCAACTGCGGCCTTACCGGATCGAGTCGCTCGAGCGCGACCCGGTCGGCCTCGCGACCGGCTACTTCGAGCCGCTGGTCGAAGCGTCGCACGTTGCGCGGCCGGGATTCCGCTTCGCCCTCTACGCACCGCCCGCCGACCTCGCGACGCGCTCGCCCTACTGGACGCGCAAGCAGCTCGAAACGCTGCCGGCCGCGCAAAAGAGCCTGCGCGGGAACGAGATCGCCTGGCTGCGCGACCGGCTCGACGCGCTGCTGCTGCAGGTGCAGGGCTCGGGGCGCCTCGTCTTCGTCGACGATCCCGGGCGCCCGGCGACTGTCGTGCGCGTCGCCTACGCGGCGCACAACGACCAGCCGTACCGCTCGGTCGCGCGTTGGCTGATCGAGCAGGGCGAGCTGCGCGCGAGCGACGCGTCGTGGCCGGCGATCCGCGCGTGGGCACGCCAGAACCCGGCGCGCGTCGACGAGATGCTGCACAGCAATCCGCGCTTCGTCTTCTTCCGCGAAGAACCGCTGCCGGATCCGGCGCTCGGCCCGCGAGGCGCGCAAGGCGTGCCGCTTTCGCCCGGCCGCTCGATCGCCGTCGACCCGCAGAGCGTCCCGTACGGAACGCCGGTCTGGCTCGACACGACCGAGCCGCTGGCGACGCGCCCTCTGCGCCGCCTGGTGGTCGCGCAGGACACCGGGTCGGCGATCGTCGGCGCGGTGCGTGCCGACTACTTCTGGGGCTGGGGCGACGAGGCGGAAGCCGCCGCGGGGCGCATGAAGCAGCCGCTGCGCATGTGGGCGCTCTGGCCGGCGTCATGACCGTCGGCGCCGGACGAGCCGATCGCGAGTGCGCTGCGCGCAGCGGAGCGATCGACGGCGGCCGCACGATCGACTGGGGCCGCACCTCGGCCGACTACGCGACGCACCGTCCCGGCCCGCCCGAGCGCCTGTTCGACCTCCTCGCCGCGCTCGGCATCGGCCAGCGCGGCCAGCACGTGCTCGACCTCGGCACCGGGACCGGTCTGGTCGCGCGCGCGCTCGCGCGGCGCGGCGCGGTCGTGAGCGGAATCGACATCGCGCCAGGTCAGATCGACGAGGCGCGGGCAAGCGCGGCGCGCGAAGGGCTGGCGATCGACTTCGCCGTCGCTGCAGCCGAGGCCTGCCCGTTCACCGCCGCGCGCTTCGACGCGGCGATCGCGAGCCAGTGCTGGATGTACTTCGACGTCGACCGCACGCTCGCCGAATTGCGCCGCGTGCTCAAGCCCGGCGGCGTGCTCGTCACGACCCACTTCAGCTGGCTGCCGCGTGCCGATGCGATCGCGCGCGCAAGCGAAGCGCTGGTGCTGCGCGCGAATCCTGCGTGGCAAGGCGGCGACTGGTCGGGCCGGGTCGCCGCCGAGCCGCCTTGGGCCGCAGGCAAGGCGCGCGTGACGGCGATGTTCTGGTTCGAAGCCGACGTGCCCTTCACGCGCGCGGGCTGGCGCGGCCGCATGCGCGCATGCCGCGGCATCGGCGCGACGATGGCGCCGGCCGAGGTCGACGCGTTCGACACCGCGCTCGCCGCCTGGCTCGACGCGCACACGCAACCGGCCTTCACCGTCCGCCACCGGGTCGACGCGCACCTGCTCGATCCGTTCGCGCCGCGCATCGCCGACGCCTGCGCTGTCGGCGCGGCTGCATAGGAAGAAAGGTTTTTACGCTTCGCCGCGACTGACCACCGTCGTTTCAGGGAGACTTTCGCCATGACCCGCCGCCCCTTCCTCGCCGTCCTCTCCGCGTTCGGGCTCGCGCCGCGCCTCGCGTCGGCGCAAACGAGCGCGCCGAAGATCGTTCCGCTGCAGCTCTCCGACGCCGAATGGAAACAGCGGCTCAGCCCCGCCGCGTACGAGGTGCTGCGCCACGAAGGCACCGAATACCCCGGATCGAGCCCGCTCAATCAAGAGCATCGCAAGGGACGCTTCGTCTGCGTGGGCTGCGACCTGCCGCTCTTCACGTCGGAGACCAAGTTCGAGAGCGGCACCGGCTGGCCGAGCTTCTACACGTCGATTCCCGCCGCGGTGGTGACCAAGACCGACGTCAAGATGATCGTGCCGCGCACCGAGTACCACTGCGCGCGCTGCGGCGGCCACCAGGGCCATGTCTTCGACGACGGGCCGATGCCGACCGGCAAGCGCTACTGCAACAACGGCGTTGCGCTGAAGTTCATCCCCGCCTGAGCGGCGTGCCCGCGCGGGCAGGTGCGCGCTGCCGCCGCGGCACAACGCGCGGCACCCGCCCTAGACTGCGCGCATGGCCCACGGAGAGATTCCAGCCGATCGACAACGCGTGCCGGGCGAACAGCTCGACCCCAGCGATCCGCTCGCGCGCGAGGCGCAGACCTTCCCGCACCTGAGCGCCGAGATGATGGCGCGCGTCGCCCGCTACGGCAGCGAGGAGCGCTTCGCCGCGCGCGCGCCGATCTTCTCGCGCGGCGACCGCAGCCTCGACTTCTTCGTCGTCGTCGAGGGATCGATCGAGGTCTTCGACGTCGGCGAGCACGACCTAGCGCAAGTTTTCCTCGTCCTGCGTGCGCGCCAGTTCGCGGGCGAGTTGACCCAATTCAACGAGCGCGAGGTGCTCGTCAACGCCCGCGCGGGCGAGCCGAGCCGGCTGCTGCGCGTCAAGCGCGCCGACTTCCGCCGCCTCGTCTCGACCGAGGCCGACATCGGCGAGATCGTCATGCGCGCGTTCATCCTGCGCCGCGTCGGCCTGATTCGCCACATGCACGGCGCCGTCGTCGTCGTCGGCCCGGCGCACACCGCCGACACCCTGCGCCTGGTCCAGTTCCTGAGCAGGAACGCCTATCCGCACCGCCTGCTCGACACCGAGCAGGACGCCGACGCGGGCGGCTTGCTCGGCCGCTTGTCGCTGAGCGCATCCGACCTGCCGGTCGTGATCGCGCCCGGCCAGCGCGTACTGAAGAACCCATCGCTCGCGCAGATGGCCGACGACCTCGGCCTGACCGAGACCTTCGACCACACGCAGCCGTTCGATCTCGCGGTCATCGGCGCCGGTCCCGCCGGACTCGCGGCCGCCGTCTACGGTGCGTCGGAAGGCTTGCGAACGATCGTGATCGAGAGCCTCGCGCCGGGCGGCCAGGCGGGGACGAGCTCGAAGATCGAGAACTACCTCGGCTTTCCGAC
This sequence comes from Caldimonas sp., assembly GCA_036503045.1. Classification (GTDB taxonomy): domain Bacteria; phylum Pseudomonadota; class Gammaproteobacteria; order Burkholderiales; family Burkholderiaceae_C; genus Schlegelella_A. Next base: position 7,586 of record DASXXO010000335.1, read on the forward strand.
CGGAATCTCGGGCCAGGCGCTCGCCGGCCGCGCGCAGGTGCAGGCGCAAAAGTTCGGCGCCCGGCTCGCGCTCTCGCGCGCGGTCGTCGGCCTCGACTGCGACGACGCGCCGTACCGGCTGCTGCTCGACGACGGCGAGTCGATCCGCGCGCGCGCGATCGTCGTCGCCACCGGTGCGCGCTACCGCAAGCTCGGCGTTGCCGGCGAAGCGCGCTTCGAAGGCGCCGGCATCTACTACGCGGCGACGGCGATGGAAGCGGGCCTGTGCGCGCATGCCGAGGTCGTCGTGGTCGGCGGCGGCAACTCGGCCGGCCAGGCCGCCGTGTTTCTCGCGCGGACGGCGCACCACGTACACATGCTCGTGCGCGGCGCCGGCCTCGCGGCGACGATGTCCGACTACCTCGTGCAGCGGATCGAGCAATCCGATCGCATCACGTTGCACGTCCGCGCGCAGATCACGGCGCTTGCCGGCGACGGTCACCTCGAGCGCGTCACCTGGGTCGAGAGCGGGCACGGCGAGACGACGCGGCCGGCGAGCGCGGTCTTCGTCATGATCGGCGCCGCGCCGAACACGCAGTGGGTGAACGGCTGCCTGGAGCTCGACGCGCAGGGGTTCGTCGCCACCGGCGCGCGCGTCCGAGCCGACGCCGACTCGCCGTACGCGACCTCGCGCCCGGGCGTCTACGCGGTCGGCGACGTTCGCTCGGGCTCGGTCAAGCGCGTCGCCTCGGGGGTCGGCGAAGGCTCGGTCGTCGTCCAGTCGGTGCACCGCTTCCTCCACCCCGACGTTGCATAGCGGCAGCGAGAATGCGCCGTCCCGGCAGGGCCGGAAAGGGAGAGCGAGCAGCGAATGAGGAAGGCGAGCAGTGCCAGCGCCGCCGCAACGCGCGCGACGCGCGCGGCGAAGGCCGCCAAGGCGGCGGCGACGCGCGCGCGCAGGCCGAGCCCGGTGCCCGCGCAGGCTCGCGCGAGCGCCCGGCCTGCCGCGCCGGCTGCCGAGGATTTCCTGCAAGGTCTTGGCAGCCGCCTCGGTCCCGGCCTCATCACGGGCGCGGCCGACGACGACCCGAGCGGGATCGCGACCTATTCGCAGGCCGGCGCGCAGTTCCGCTTTGCGCTCATCTGGACGCTCTTCCTGACCACGCCGCTGATGATCGGCATCCAGATGCTGTCGGCGCGCATCGGCTGGGTGACCAGCGAGGGGCTGGCGACCAACATCGACAAGATCTGCCCGCGCTGGCTGACGCTCGGCCTCATCGGCCTGCTCGTCATCGCCAACACGGTCAACATCGCCGCCGACGTCGGCGCGATGGCCGAGGCGGTGAAGCTCCTGGTCGGCGGGCCGCAGCCGCTCTACGTGCTTGCGATCGGCGCGATCTGCATCGTCACGCAGGTGTTCTTCTCGTACGAGCGGACGGTGCGCATCCTCAAGTGGCTGACGCTCGCCCTGTTCGCCTACGTCGCCCTCGTCCTCACGGTGGGGGTGCCGTGGAAGCGGGCGATCATCGAGTCGGTGCAGCCGTGGGCGTACCTGCCGGCCGGCACGACGGCCAAGGAGTACGCGGCGATGGTCGTCGCCGTGCTCGGCACGACGATCAGCCCGTACCTGTTCTTCTGGCAGGCGACGCAGGAAGTCGAGGACAGCCGGCGCCGTCCCGAGACGCACGCCCTGCGCCACCACGCGGCCTACGCGAGCGAGCACCTGTCGCGCATCAAGCAGGACACGTTCGTCGGGATGGGCCTGTCGAACCTGATCGCTCTCTGCATCGTCGTCGCGACCGCGGTCACCCTCAACTCGCACGGCATCACCAACATCCAGACCTCGGCACAGGCCGCCGAGGCACTGCGCCCGGTGGCAGGCGAGTTCGCGTTCCTCGTGTTCGGGCTCGGCATCGTCGGCACCGGGCTGCTCGCGGTGCCGGTGCTGGCGGGCTCGGCGGCGTACGCCGTGAGCGAGCTGTTCGGCTGGAAGGCGGGGCTCTCGCGCGGCTTCCACGAGGCGCGCGGCTTCTACTCGATCATCATCGCCGCGACCGGCATCGGCTCGGCGATGGGCTTCTTCGAGATCGATCCGATCAAGGCCCTCGTGCTGAGCGCGATCGTCAACGGCGTGATCTCGGTGCCGATCATGGTCGTGATGATGATGATCGGCCAGTCGAAGCGGCTGATGGGCCGCTTCACGATCAGCCTGCGGCACCGCCTGTTCGGCTGGGCCGCGACGGCGGTGATGGCCGCCGCGGTGGCCGGCATGTTCCTCACCGCGCTCTAGGGCGTCGGCGAATCCCTACACTCGACGTTGCGCGGATCGGTCACGAGCCGGCCCGGCGCCTCGATCAGCTTCCCACCGGAGTCTCGACACCCATGAATGCCCCCCTGCCCGAAGCCGTCCGCAAGGCGCTCGAAAGCGTCACGCTCGATGACAAGTACGCGCTCGAGACCGGACGCGCCTTCATGAGCGGGGTGCAGGCATTGGTGCGCCTGCCGATGCTGCAGAGGAAGCGCGACGCGACCTTCGGCCTCAACACCGCCGGCTTCGTGAGCGGCTACCGCGGCTCGCCGCTCGGCGGCTACGACCAGGCGCTGTGGGCGGCGAAGAAGCACCTCGCAGCGCAGAACATCGTCTTTCAGCCGGGCGTCAACGAGGAGCTTGCGGCGACCGCGGTCTGGGGATCGCAGCAGCTCGACCTCTATCCGCAGTCGAAGAAGTTCGACGGCGTGTTCGGCATCTGGTATGGCAAGGGGCCCGGGGTGGACCGTTGCTCCGACGTCTTCAAGCACGCCAACATGGCGGGCACCGCGCGGCACGGTGGCGTGATCGCGGTCGCTGGCGACGACCACATCGCGAAGAGCTCGACCGCCGCGCACCAGAGCGATCACATCTTCAAGGCCTGCGGCCTGCCGGTGTTCTTCCCCTCGAGCGTGCAGGACATCCTCGACATGGGCCTGCATGCGTTCGCGCTCAGCCGTTTCGCGGGCGTCTGGTCCGGGATGAAGACGATCCAGGAGATCGTCGAGTCGTCGGCGTCGGTCGCGGTCGACCCCGACCGGGTCGACATCATCCTGCCCGAGGATTTCCGGATGCCGCCGGGCGGGCTGCACATCCGCTGGCCCGACGCGCCGCTCGAGCAGGAAGCGCGGCTGATGGACTACAAGTGGTACGCCGCGCTCGCCTATGTGCGCGCCAACCGCCTCAACTACAACGTGATCGAGGGGCCGAACGACCGCTTCGGCATCATCGCCAGCGGCAAGGCCTACAACGACACGCGCCAGGCGCTGCACGACCTCGGCCTCGACGACGCGACCTGCCGCCGCATCGGCCTGCGCTTGCACAAGGTCAACGTCGTCTGGCCACTCGAGGCGACGATCACGCGCGACTTCGCCGA
>DASXXO010000336.1:0-3690 GCA_036503045.1 Caldimonas sp.
CCGTGGACCACTACATCGTCGGCCCGAATCCGGACGACAGCGGCAAAGTGAACTACGACGCGACGCTGCCGGTCGTGGGGCTTCTCTTCGCCGCGACCGACGACGTCCATCTCTACGCGACCGCCGGGCGCGGCTTCGAGACACCGACCTTGAACGAGCTCGCCTATCGGCCGAACGGCCTGACCGGCCTCAATCTGGGGCTCGGCGCGGCGACGAGCGAAAGCGTCGAACTCGGCGTGAAGACGCGCAGCCGCGCATGGGGCGACGTCAATCTGGCGGTCTTCCAGACCAACACCGACAACGAGATCGCGACCCTCACCAACGTCGGCGGCCGCTCGACCTACCAGAACGTCGGCTCGACGCGGCGCCGCGGCCTGGAGGCGTCGTGGAACCGCGACTTCGCCCACGACCTGCGCGGCCAGGTTGCGGCGACCTACCTCGACGCGCGCTACCGCGACGCGTTCACCACCTGCACCGCGACGCCGTGCGCCGTGCCGAACATCCCCGTCCCGGCGGGTAACCTGATCCCGGGCGTTGCCCGCAAGGCGCTCTACGCAGCGCTCGACTGGGCGCCCGTGCTCGGCTGGCGCGGCGGCGTCGCGACGCAAGCGCTCGACCGCGTCTTCGTCAACGACGTCAACTCGGATGCCGCCGCCGGCTTCGCGGTGTTCAACGCGCATGTCGGCTACCTGGCGCGCTGGCGCGGCATCGATCTGTCCGGCTTCGCGCGCCTCGACAACATCTTCGCCAAGCGTTATGCCGGATCGGTGATCGTCAACGAAGGCAACGCCCGCTACTTCGAGCCCGCGCCCGAGCGCAACTGGACTGTCGGGGTCGCGGCGACCGCGGCGTTCTAGCGCCCGGCCCGGCAGTGAAGTTCCTGAGCGCCGCCGAGACGCGGGAGCGCCTGCCGTTCCCGGCGCTGATCGATTCCCTCCAAGCGATGTTCGCGCGCGGCTGCGAGCTGCCGCTGCGCCAGGTGCACGAGATCGTGGCGCCCGACGGTTCGGTGCTGACCTCGCTCGTCATGGCCGCATGGCAGCGCGGCGGCTGCTATGGCGTCAAGGTCGTCAACATCGCGCCCGGCAACGCCGCGCGCGGATTGCCCGGGCTGCACGCGAGCTACGTCCTCCACGACGCGACGACCGGCGTTCCGCTCGCCTGGCTCGACGGCGACGAGATCACGGCCCGGCGCACGGCGGCGACCTCGGCGCTCGCCGCAGCATGGCTCGCGCGCGGGGACGCGCGCTCGCTTGCCATCGTCGGCGCCGGCCGGGTCGCGCGCCTGCTCGCGCCGGCGCACCGCGTGCGCCGGCCGATCGAGCAGGTCGCGGTCTGGGCGCGCACGCGCGAGCGCGCCGTGGCGCTCGTCGCCGAGCTCGCCGCCCAAGGATTCGACGCGCGCGTCGCGGCGAGCGTCGAGGATGCCGTCGCGGACGCCGACATCGTCAGCTGCGCGACGCTCGCGCGCGCGCCGGTCGTGCGCGGCCAGTGGCTCCGCGCCGACGCGCATCTCGACCTGATCGGCAGCTTCACGCCGTCGATGCGCGAGGCCGACGACGACTGCTTCGCCGGCGCGGCGGTGTTCGTCGACAGCGACGACGCGACGAAGAAGAGCGGCGACCTGATCGGCCCGATCGGCGCCGGCGTGCTCGCGCCGGAATCGATCGGCACGCTCACGGCGCTGGCGCGCGGGGCCCGGTCGCCGCGCGGCGCGGGCGTGCAACGCACCGTCTTCAAATCGGTGGGCAGCGCGCTCGAGGATCTTGCCGCGGCGCTGCTCGTCCATGGCGCCGACTCGGCGCACCATTGAGAGCGATGGCGAAGGTCGACTTCTCTCTGCGCCGCCCCCGGTCGCCGCTGCGCGCGGCGATCACCGCGGCGACGCGGCGCGCCGAGACCGAGGCGGTGCCGCCGCTCGTTGACGAGGCGCGCCTTGCGCCGCCGCGGGCGACCTCGGCGCAGAACCTTGCGCGTCGTCTCGCCCAGACGCTGCGCGAGCGCAAGAGCGCGTCCGGGCGCGCCGGGCTCGTCCAGGACCTGCTGCAGGAATACGCGCTGTCGTCGCAGGAAGGCGTAGCGCTGATGTGCCTCGCCGAGGCGCTGCTGCGGATCCCCGATCGCGCGACGCGCGACGCGCTGATCCGCGACAAGATCGGTACCGGCCAGTGGCACGAGCATCTCGGCCGGAGCCCGTCGCTGTTCGTCAACGCGGCGACCTGGGCGTTGCTTCTCACCGGCAAGCTCGTCGCGACGCACAGCGAGGCGAGCCTGTCGAGCGCGCTCGCGCGGCTGGTCGGCAAGGGCGGCGAGCCGCTGATCCGCAAGAGCGTCGACCGCGCGATGCGCCTGATGGGCGAGCAGTTCGTCACCGGCGAGACGATCGGCGAGGCGCTCGCCAACGCGCGGCCGCGCGAGGCGCAGGGCTTTCGTCATTCGTACGACATGCTCGGCGAGGCGGCGCTCACCGCCGCCGACGCGGCGCGCTACCACACCGCCTACGAGCGCGCGATCGAGGCGATCGGTCGCGCGTCCGCGGGCCGCGGCCTCTACGACGGGCCGGGCATCTCGGTCAAGCTCTCGGCGCTGCACCCGCGCTACAGCAGGACGCAGCGCGAGCGCGTCGACGCCGAGCTCTATCCGGTGCTGAAGGATCTCGCGCTGCACGCGCGTCGGCACGACATCGGGCTCAACATCGATGCCGAGGAAGCCGATCGCCTCGAGCTCTCGCTCGACCTGCTCGAGCGGCTCTGCGCCGAGCCGGCGCTCGCCGGCTGGAACGGCATCGGCTTCGTCGTGCAGGCGTACCAGAAGCGGTGTCCGTTCGTCGTCGACGCGCTCGTCGACCTGGCGCGCCGGACCGGCCACCGGCTGATGGTGCGGCTGGTGAAGGGCGCTTACTGGGACAGCGAGATCAAGCGCGCGCAGATCGACGGTCTCGACGACTATCCGGTCTACACGCGCAAGCCCTACACCGACGTCGCCTACCTCGCCTGCGCGCGTCGCCTGCTCGCCGCCTCCGACGCGGTGTATCCGCAGTTCGCGACCCACAACGCGCACACGCTGGCGGCGATCCACGAGCTCGCCGGCGGCGTCGAATGTCCGCGCGACCGCTACGAGTTCCAGTGCCTGCACGGCATGGGCGAGCCGCTCTACGAGCAGGTCGTCGGCAGCGTCGCCGATGGCGGGCTCGGCCGACCGTGCCGCATCTACGCGCCGGTCGGCACCCACGAGACGCTGCTCGCTTACCTCGTCCGCCGTTTGCTCGAGAACGGCGCCAACTCGTCGTTCGTCAATCGCATCGGCGACCCCGCGGTGCCGATCGACGCGCTGGTCGAAGACCCCGTCGCGACGGTCGAGCGCTTGGCCGCCGAAGAGGGCGGCGTCGTCGGCCGGCCGCATCCGGCGATCGTGTCGCCGCGCGCGATCTATGGAGCGGCGCGGCGCAACTCGTGCGGCGTCGATCTCGCCGACGAGGACGCGCTCGCGAAGCTCGCCGATGGCTTGCGCGCGAGCGCGGCGCAGCTGTGGAGCGCCGAGCCGCTGCTCGCCGTCGAACCGCCGCCGCGCGCCGCGGCGCCGCTGCCGGTGACCAATCCCGCCGACCGCGACGAGGTCGTCGGCCAGGTGCGCGAAGCGTCCGTCGAAGATGTCGAGCTCGCGCTTGCCGCCGCAGTCGTGGCCGCGGCC
>DASXXO010000337.1:0-2643 GCA_036503045.1 Caldimonas sp.
ATCGAAGGCGACGTTGCTCGGCGCGGTGGGCTCGCCGTCGACCTGGTAGGGACCGTAGAGCAGCAGCAGCCCGTGCGGCGCAAGGTGGCGCGCCGCGCCGTGCATGAGCGCTGCGCACGTCGGCCACGGCGCGATGTGCAGCAGGTTGGCGCAGAAGATCGCGTCGAGCGCCGCCGGCACGCCCGGCCACGCCGCTTCCATCACGTCGAGCCCGAGCGCCGGCCGCACGTTGGTGATGCCGGCGCACCACGCGTCGACCGAGGCGACCGCGGCCGGATTGGGGTCGCTCGGCTGCCACTGCCAGGCAGGAAGCGCAGCGGCGAAGTGCGCCGCGTGCTGGCCGGTGCCGCTCGCGATCTCGAGCGCGACGCCACGCGCGGGCAGCACGCGCTGCAACTCGGCGAGGATCGGGCCGCGGTTGCGTTCGGCGGCTGCGCTTTGCAGCTTCTCGGCCATCGCGATGCGGCGCGCCGTCAGCGCGGCGGCGGGATCTCCGGCGTCGTCCCGGCGGCGAGCTCGGCAGCCTCGTTCCAGCCGCCGCCGAGGGCGCGGTAGAGCGCCACCAGGTTCTGCAGCTGCAGCTGCTGCGTCTGCACGAGCAACAGCTGCGCCACGAACAGCGAGCGCTGCGCATCGAGCGCGTCGAAGTAGCTCGACGCGCCGGACCGGTAGCGAAGGTCGGCGAGGCGATAGGCGATGGCGAACGCGTTGACCTGCGCTGCCTGCGCGCGCAGCTGGTCGCCGAGCGTCGCGCGTCCGGCGAGCGCGTCGGCGACCTCGCGGAACGCGTTCTGGATCGAGCGCTCGTACTGGGCGACGGCGATGTCGCGGCTGGCGCGTGCGAAGTCGAGGTTGGCCTGGTTGCGGCCGGCGTCGAAGATCGGCTGCAACAGCTGCGCCGTGCCGGTGAACGCCCACGATCCGCTCTTGAACAGGTTCGAGAGATCGGTGCTCGCAGTGCCGAAGCTGGCGGTGAGCGAGATGCGTGGGTAGAACGCGGCGCGCGCGGCGCCGATGTTGGCGTTGGCAGCGAGGAGCTGCTGCTCGGACGCGCGCACGTCGGGGCGGCGCGCGAGCAGCTCCGACGGCAGGCCGGCCGGCAGGTCGCCCGGAATCTGCTCCTGGTCGAGCGGCAGTCCGGCGGGCAAGTCGGCGGGCAGCGCCTGCCCGAGGAGCAGCACGAGCGCGTTCTCGTCGAGCGCGCGCACGCGGATCGACTGCGCGAGCGCGACCCGCGCCCCTTCGAGCAGCGACTCGGCCTGGCGGTAGTCGAGCTCCGAAGACGCGCCGTTGTCGAAGCGCAGCTTGGTGAGGCGAGCCGACTCCTCGCGCGTGTCGAGCGTCTGCCGCGTGACGCGCAGCTGCTCGTCGTCGGCGAGCAGCGCCAGGTAGGCGTTCGCGACCGACGAGACGAGGCTGATCTGCACCGCCTTGCGCGCTTCCGCGGTCGCGAAGTACTGGGCGAGCCCGGCCTCGCTCAGCGCATGGACGCGACCGAACAGGTCGAGCTCGTAGCTGTTGGCCGCGAAGCCGACGGCGTACGACGTCACGATGGCGTTGCCTGCCGGCTGGCGCATCGCGGTGCCGCCGATGCCGACCGTCGGCAGCTCGTCGGCGCGGCGCACCTGGTAGAGCGCGCGCGTCTGCTCGATGTTGAGGACGGCGACGCGCATGTCGCGGTTGTTGGCGAGCGCGAGCGCGATCAGCCGCTGCAGGCGCGGATCGGCGAAGAAGCGCTGCCAGTCGATGTCGGCGGCCGCCTCGCCGCCCGGCGGCGGCGGCGCCGGCTCGGGCGGATAGCTCGCGGGAACGGGCGCCGGCGGACGCTCGTAGGCCGGAATCAGCGACGTGCAGCCAGCGCCGGCGAGCGCAGCGCATACGACGATGAAGCGAACGATTCGGCTACGCACGACCCGGCTCCTCGGTGCCCGCCGGCGCGGCGGCCGAATGCGTGTCGAGCGACGCTGTGCCTGCAGTGGCGACGACGCGACCCTTGAAGATGCGGCGCACGACGACGAAGAAGACGGGCACGAAGATGATCGCGAGCAAGGTCGCTGTGATCATCCCGCTCATCACGCCGGTGCCGATCGCGCGCTGGCTCGCCGAGCCCGCGCCCGTCGAGACGACGAGCGGGAGCACGCCGAGGATGAACGCGATCGAGGTCATCAGGATCGGCCGGAAGCGCAGGTGCACCGCCTGCAGGGTCGCTTCGATCAGGTCCTTGCCTTGCGCGACCAGGTCCTTCGCGAACTCGATGATCAGGATCGCGTTCTTCGCCGACAGGCCGATCACGGTGATCAGGCCGACCTTGAAGAAGACATCGTTCGGCATGCCGCGTAGGGTCGCGCCGATCACCGCGCCGAGGACGCCGAGCGGCACCGCGAGCAGCACCGCGAACGGGATCGACCAGCTCTCGTAGAGCGCCGACAGGCAGAGGAACACGGCGAGCATCGAGAACGCGAGCAGGATCGTCGCCGTCGATCCGGAGAGCCGCTCCTCGCGCGACTGGCCGGTCCATTCGTAGGCAAATCCCGCGGGCAGGTGGTCGGCGAGGCGCTCCATCTCGTTCATCGCGTCGCCGGTCGAGTAGCCGGGCGCCGCGTCGCCCGCGATGCGCATCGTCGGGTAGCCGTTGTAGCGGAT